>NZ_JBZYWI010000004.1:0-48111 GCF_058932755.1 Quadrisphaera sp. DVD1 | reverse complement strand
AGGTCGCGCCAGGAGCGGTGGGCCTCGACGACGGTCACCACCTGCTCCACGGCCGCCCCGGCGAGGGCCTCGAAGACCGCCCGCGTGCGCAGCACCCGCAGACCCGGCCGGGCCCGCCACGCGGCGACCAGCCGCGGGTGCTCGGGCCGCGGGCGGAACCCCGCGTCGTCCTGGTCCTCCCCCAGCAGCTCCGGGACGCCGTCCAGCACCCACCCCGCCCCGGCGCCCCAGGCGCGGGCGAGGACGGCGCCCTCCGCGGGCAGGGCGCGCAGGGACAGCAGCGCCGGGCCGGCCGGGGTGCCCGTGGCCCACCACCACACCCCGTCGCCGTCGCGGCGGACGGCGGGGTCGCCCGCACCGCGGCGCAGCACCGAGACGGTGGCGGCCAGGTCGAGGTCGCGGGCGGGGCGCCAGCAGCGCTCGGCCGCCACGGCCGGGCCGCCGGGCCGGGGAAGGGCCTGTGACACGCGTCCCAGTGTCCCTGCTCCAGCGGTGCGTGCCGACCCCCTCCCGGCGCGGCGTTCCGTAGAGTCGGGGGTGACTCGGGGGCGGTCCCCGGCGGAGGAGAGACGACGTGGCCAAGGGCACCAAGGGCGCTTCCCGGGTTCCGGGGGGCGGCTCGGGCGGCAGCGGGCGCAGCGCCGAGGCGGAGCGCCGGGCGCGGCTGGAGCAGATGCGGCGCACCCAGCAGGCCGGGGAGCGCCGCCGGACGATGCTGATCGTCGGGGCGGCGGCCGCGCTGGTCGTCATCCTCGTCGCCGTGGTCGCGGTCGCCGTGGTCCGCCAGCAGCGCGCCCAGGACCCCCGTCGGATGGGCGTCGCGGCCGCGGCCGCGGACTGCTCCTCGCCGACCACGGAGTCGGCCAGCGGCGTCAGCGAGCACGTCGGGCCGGGCACCCCCAGCCCCGACGTCACCACCGTCGACTACACCACCGTCCCGGCGGTCTTCGGCGCCCACTTCGCCAGCCCCGCCTACCCGGCCGCGCCGTTCTACTCCGCGGACGACGTGCCGGCGGTGGAGACGCTGGTGCACAACCTCGAGCACGGCTACACCGTCGCCTGGTACTCCAGCGCCCTGCCCGCCGGCGAGCGCGAGCAGCTGCAGGAGATCGCCACGCAGGTGCGGACGCTGTCCGAGGCCGGCGGCAAGTTCATCGCCGCCCCCTGGGACGAGACCCGCGGCGAGATGCCCGAGGGCGCGACCGTCGGGCTGGCGCACTGGGGCGCGGAGGACGGCGTCCTGCAGCTGTGCGGCGCGGTCTCCGGTGAGGCGATCGCCGACTTCGTCGAGGCCCACCCCTCCTCGGACTCCCCCGAGCCCAACGGCGCATGACGCCCGAGCGCACCGCGGTGACCGTCGCGGGCCTGCTGGCGCGGGTGCGCGCCAGCGACCCGGGCCGTCCCCGCCTGACCTGGTACGGCGCGCACGGCGAGCGGGTGGAGCTGTCCGCGCGGGTGCTGGAGAACTGGGTGGCCAAGACGACCCACCTGCTCGTGGAAGAGCTGGACGCCGTCCCCGGCACGCGCGTGCACCTCGCCCTGCCCGCGCACTGGCGCTCGGTGGTCTGGGCGCTCGCGACAGCAGCGGTGGGCGCCGCGCCCAGCGGCCTCGAAGAGGCGGAGGTCGTCGTCACCGACCGCGCCGACGCCCCCGTGCCGGCCGGGGGCCTGCTCGTCGTCGTGGCGCTGCCGGCGCTCGCCTTCAGCGCCGGGCCAGGGCTGCCCCCGCGGGCGGTCGACTACAACGCCGAGGTCGCCGGGTACGGCGACGACCTGCCCCTCGTGGCCGGCGCCCTGCCGGTGGAGGTCTCCCGGGCGCTCGCGCCGCAGGAGCGGGTGCTGCTCGGCGCCGACGGGACCGACCCGGCCGCCGCGACCGCCGTCCTGCTCGACGCGCTCTCGGTGGACGGCTCGCTGGTGCTCCTCGGCCCCGGCGCTCCCGACGCCGAGCGGGTGGCGGAGCAGGAGCAGGTCACCCGCCGCGCCTGAGGCGCCGGGGCACCGCACGCGCCCCAGATACGGTGGTGCTGTGGACATCACCCCTCTGAGCATCGATGGCGCGTGGAGGATCACCCCCCGCCAGTTCCCCGACGGCCGCGGGGTGTTCCTCGAGGCGTACAAGGCGGAGGCCCTCGCCGAGGTCGTCGGGCGCCGCCTCGAGGTCGCGCAGGTCAACTGCTCGGTTTCGGACGCCGGGGTGCTGCGCGGCGTCCACTTCGCCGACGTGCCGCCCGGCCAGGCCAAGTACGTCACCTGCACGACCGGGGCGGTCCTCGACGTCGTCGTCGACGTCCGGGTCGGCTCCCCGACCTTCGGGCAGTGGGACTCGGTGCTGCTCGACGACGTCGACCGGCGCGCGGTGTTCCTCTCCGAGGGCCTCGGCCACGCGTTCTGCTCCCTGGCCCCGGGCAGCACCGTCACCTACCTGGTCTCCACCGGCTACGCCCCCGAGCGCGAGCACGGCATCCACCCGCTCGACCCCGAGGTCGGCATCGCGTGGCCGACCACGGCCCGCGACGGCTCGGAGCTCACCTGGCAGCTCTCCGCGAAGGACCAGGTGGCGCCCTCGCTCGCCGAGGCGCGGGCGCAGGGCGTGCTGCCGGACGCTGCGTCCGTCCGAGGCCACCTGCGCGCCCTGGCCTGATCGGGGCCGCCGGGGACGAATCCCGATATGCCGGACACCAGCACGGGTGACGGCTAGGGTCCTGCAGTCGTCCGTTCGGCTTTCGAGGAGTGCGCATGAAGCTGCTGGTCACCGGCGGAGCCGGGTTCATCGGGGCGAACTTCGTCCACCAGGTCGTGCGCGAGCACCCTGACGCCGAGGTCACGGTGCTCGACGCGCTGACCTACGCCGGCAGCCGGGCGTCGCTCGCGCCGGTCGCCGACGCGATCCGCTTCGTGCACGGCGACGTCACCGACGCGCCGCTCGTGGACTCCCTCGTGGCCCACGCCGACGCCGTCGTGCACTTCGCGGCCGAGTCGCACAACGACAACTCCCTGCACGACCCGTGGCCGTTCCTGCAGACCAACGTCGTCGGCACGTACACGCTGCTGCAGGCCGTGCGCGCCCACGACGTGCGCTACCACCACATCTCCACCGACGAGGTCTACGGCGACCTCGCCCTGGACGACCCGGCGCGCTTCACCGAGGCGACCCCGTACAACCCCTCGAGCCCGTACTCCTCGAGCAAGGCCTCCTCCGACCTGCTCGTGCGGGCCTGGGCGCGCTCGTTCGGGGTGCGCGCGACGATCTCGAACTGCTCCAACAACTACGGGCCCTACCAGCACGTCGAGAAGTTCATCCCGCGCCAGATCACCAACGTCCTCGACGGCGTGCGGCCCAAGCTCTTCGGCCAGGGCACGAACGTGCGCGACTGGATCCACGTCGAGGACCACAACGCCGCGGTCTGGACGATCCTGGAGCGCGGGGTGACCGGGGAGACCTACCTGATCGGCGCCGACGGGGAGAAGGACAACCGCGAGGTCGTCGGGCTCATCCTCGAGCTGACCGGGCAGGACGCCGACGCCTTCGACCTCGTCGCCGACCGTCCCGGCCACGACCTGCGCTACGCCATCGACTCCACGAAGCTGCGCACCGAGCTGGGCTGGACGCCGCGCTACGCCGACTTCCGCGACGGCCTCGCCGCCACCATCGCGTGGTACCGCGACCACGAGGAGTGGTGGCGCCCCCAGAAGGACGCCACCGAGACCAAGTACGCCAGCCTCGGACGCTGAGACGGCCGTCCGTGCTCGGGAGCGGTCAGCCCAGCACCGACGGCGCGGCGAGCGCCCAGCGCTCCTGCCAGGCGCCGATCCGCTCGACGCCGGCGGTGGCCAGGCCGGCGTGGCCCAGCACCGACCACGCCGGGCGCGGCGCCGGGCGCACGAACGCCTCGCTGGTGGTGGGCTTGACCGCGTCGGGGTCGAGCCCGGCCGCGGCGACCACGGCGCGCGCGAACCCGTACCAGCTCACCCGCCCCGCCGACGTGGCGTGGTGGACGCCGCCCGGCGCCTGCGCGTCGACCAGGTCGCGCACGAGCGCGGCGACGTCGCGGGTCCACGTGGGCTGGCCGACCTGGTCGTCGACGACGCTCACGGCGCCGCGCTCGGCCGCGACGCGGGCGATCGTCCTCGGGAAGCAGGCGCCCCCGGCGCCGTAGAGCCACGCGGTGCGCACCACGAGCGCGTCGGGGGCCTCAGCGCGCACGGCCCACTCCCCCGCCGCCTTGGTGCGCCCGTACGCCGAGCGCGGCGCGACCGGTGCGTCCTCGGCGTAGGGCTCGGCGGCGTCGCCGTCGAAGACGTAGTCGGTGGAGACGTGCACCAGCCGCGCCCCGGCGGCGCGGCAGGCGCGGGCGAGGCGGGCCGGCGCCACGGCGTTGAGCGCGAACGCCCCCGCCTCGTCGGCCTCGGCGTCGTCGACCGCCGTCCAGCCAGCGCAGTTCACCACCACGTCGTGCCCGGGCACCGCGGCGGCGAGCGCGGCGGCGTCCAGCACGTCGAGGTCGGCGCGCGCGGCCGCCGTCACGGCGTGGCCGGCCTCCCCGAGGACGGCGACGACGTCGCGGCCGAGCATCCCGCCGGCACCGGTCACGAGATAGCGCATGCGGTCACCCTAAGAGCCCGGCGCAGGGTCACGACGCACGACGCAAGACGCACGACGGGTCGACCGGCACAGACGACCGGCACCTCGCCGGGGGCCGGTGCCGCAGAATGGGCGGATGCGCGGAATCATCCTTGCCGGCGGAACCGGCTCTCGCCTCCACCCGATCACTCTCGGGGCCAGCAAGCAGCTGGTGCCGGTCTACGACAAGCCGATGATCTACTACCCGCTCTCGACGCTGATCCTGGCGGGCATCCGCGACGTCCTCATCATCACGACGCCGCACGACGCCGATCACTTCGCCCGACTCCTGGGCGACGGCTCGCAGTTCGGCATCTCGATCAGCTACGCCGTGCAGAAGGAGCCGAACGGGCTCGCCCAGGCCTTCGTCATCGGTGCGGACTTCGTCGGCACCGACTCCGTGTCGCTGGTCCTCGGCGACAACATCTTCTACGGGCCCGGCCTGGGCTCCCAGCTGCAGCGCTTCTCCAACATCGACGGCGCCGCCGTCTTCGCCTACTGGGTGGCGGACGCCAGCGCCTACGGGGTCGTGGAGTTCACGCCCGAGGGCCGAGCCGTGTCGCTGGAGGAGAAGCCGGCCAGCCCTCGGTCGAACTACGCCGTGCCGGGCCTGTACTTCTACGACAACGACGTGCTCGCCATCGCCCGCGACCTCGAGCCGTCGGCGCGCGGGGAGTACGAGATCACCGACGTCAACCGCGCCTACCTCGAGGCCGGCAAGCTGTCCGTCGAGGTGCTGCCGCGCGGCACCGCGTGGCTCGACACCGGCACCTTCGACTCCCTCCTCGACGCCGGCGCGTTCGTGCGCACGGTCGAGGAGCGCCAGGGCCTGAAGATCGGCGCCCCGGAGGAGGTCGCCTGGCGCCGCGGCTTCCTCACCGACGACGAGCTCCGCGAGCGCGCCCAGCCGCTGCTCAAGAGCGGGTACGGCACCTACCTGCTACACCTCCTGGAGCGGGGGCGCTGACGGGTCAGCCCGCAGCCGCTGCCGCCAGCCGCAGGTCCAGCAGGGTGCGGTGGATGCCGACCGGCAGGGGCGTCAGCGGACGGGCGTCCAACTGCGGCCACACGCGGGACGTGAAGCGCAGGCTGCGCACCTGGTACGCGGACGCCGGCGAGGCGCCCAGCACGACGCGCGGGGCGCGCTTGAACACCCGTCGGCACTCAGCGAGGACCGCCCCCAGGGTGACCCCCTGCTGCGAGGCCAGGATCTTGGTCAGGGCGACGGGCCCGGCGGCCGCACCGAGCCCGTCGAGCGCGTCCATGACCATGGCTGCGGCGTCATCCACGTAGACGTAGTCGCGCACGGTGTCGAGCGAGACGTAGATGTGGCTCGGCTGCCCCGTCACGTGCGCCCGGCAGATCTGGCTGATCACGCCCTGGGCCTTGTCGAGCCGCTGGCCGGGGCCATAGAGGTTGGCGATGCGCCCGACGAGCACTGAGATGCCGAAGCGCTCGGCGGCGGCGACAGCCAGGGCCTCGGCGGCGAGCTTCGCGTGCCCGTACGGGGCCAGCGGCCCCACCGGGCTCGCCTCGTCGTAAGCACCGCCGGGCACACCCGCGTAGACGCCCCCGGCCGAGGAGGCCAGGAACAGGGACCCCTCGCCCGCGCCGCGGGCCACCTCCGCGCCCAGGTCGTCCAAGAACCGCTCCAGGGTCGCCAGCTCGGCCTGGAGCTGGTCGGGCGCCGTGGCCACCACTCCCGCTCCCGCGCACCAGGCCACCTGCCAAGGCCCTTCATCAGCCCGGTCCAGGAGCGCCCGCACTCCCCCGCGCAGGGCAGCGGCAGCGGCATCCGGGTCCGCCCAGGGGACCGCGGTCGTCAGCACCGTGCGGTGGTGCGCCCGCGCACGTCGCACCACCGCCGAGCCGAGCAGCCCCCCGGCACCGACGACCCAGAGGGGGACCGTCACCGGCGGTCAGCTGGCGAGGAGCCCTGCGGGACCTGGGGTGCGGGCTCCGAGCGCCCGACGCCCGCGGCACCCGCTGCCCCGGTCGACCTGGTGGCCCTTCCCAAGGGGCCGTTGCCGGGATCGCTGACGATCACGTACAGGGGCTTCCCCATCGCCATGTTCACCGCGACGCCGAGGTACTCGGCGATGATGCCCAGCGAGAACAGCGTGGCACCGGTGCTCAGGAGCACGATGACGATGGTCGAGGTCCAGCCCTGGACAGGGACGTCGTCCCCCAGGAGCCGCTGTCCGAGTAGCGCCAGCGCGAGCACCACGCCGAGCACGGCGAATCCTGCGCCCAGCACGCTGACGAGGCGCAGCGGCCTCGTCCCGCTGGACACCACCATGCGCCAGAAGTGGGAACTGAGCGTGCGGAACGAGTATCCGGACTTCCGGTCCCCCTCGTCACGCAGGGCGACCGGCGCGGTCGTCACGCGGGAGGCGACCCAGCTGAGCGCGACGTCGAGGTAGACGCCGCCGCCTGCGTACGCCGCCACGCTGCGGCCCACCTCGCCCAGCACCAGCCGGAAGCTCTGGTACAGCGGGGCGTCCTTGCGGCCCATCACCGCGGCGAGCAGGCGCTTGCTCCCGCGCGAGGCGCCGTTGCGCAGGGCACCGTGCGATGCCGAGTTCGTCGGCGCGGCGTAGACGACGTCGGCCCGGTCGGCCAGCGCGGCATCGAGGAGCACTGGGATGTCGGCGGGGTCGTGCTGGCCGTCCTCGTCCAGGGTGACGATCCAGTCCCCACCCGCAGAGGCCATGCCGGCCAGGGTCGCCGGGTGCTGGCCGAAGTTGCGGCTCAACCAGACGGGGCGCACCACCGGGTGCGCGGCCGCGAGCTGACGTATCACCCGGTCCGAGCGGTCCGGCCCGTGGTCGTGAACCAGCAGCACCTCGGTCACCACGTAGTCGTGACCGGCCGGGCTCGTCCGCGGGACGGTGAGCGGCGCGATCTCGGCCAGCAGACCCGGGAGCGTCCGCTCACCCTGGTAGACGGGGATCACGACGGAGATGGCGTGCGGCGGAGCCGACCGCGGCGCGCCGTCCTGCGAGCTGGTCGTCACGGCCTCGACTGTAGCGGGGGGGCTCGCGCGGTCCGGGCTCATCGAGCGGCGTGCATCCGACGACGGAGCCAGATGTAACTGGCTCGCCGACCGATCGCGAGCAGGACCGCCATGGCGTTGCCGATCAGCACGTCGCGCCGGGAGAGCAACCCCGGCTCGCGCGCGGCCACGGCGGCGTGGAAGGCGGCCGCCTGCTGCGCCTGCTCTCCGGCGAGGCGCACGCTCCACTGGCCCGCGTTGACTCTGAAGGCCGCGAGCGTCCGCGGCAGGGCGACCAGGTCGCCGTGCGCCAGCACCCGCGCGTACGTCCCGGCGTCGATGTAGTACCCCTGGCTATCGTCCCACCAGCCGACCTGCTCCAGCACGTCGCGCTGCAGCAGGACGCAGGCCGGCTCCCCGAAGAGGTTGCCGCCGGCCAGCACCGTGGCTCGCACGGCCTGCAGCCCCGGCACGCGGCCGCGGAGGCGGCCGAGCCCGCGCCGGGGCACCACCGTGCGACCGCGGGCGTCGACGACGTCGCGCTTCGAGGCGACCATCACGACGCCGGGGTTGGCCCTGGCGGCCTCCAGCTGCTCGGCCACGGCGGTCGGCCGCAGGAGGTCGTCGCCGCAGACGAGCTTGAGCCACTCACCCGACGCCGCCTGGCTCACGCGGTCCCAGTTGGCCTTCGCCCCACCACCGGCCGGGGTGGTGAGGAGCGTCACCCGAGGGTCATCTGCCCACCGCTGGAGCACCTGCCAGGTGCGGTCCGTGGAGCTGTGGTCGGCGACGACCACCTCCAGCTCCTCGGAGGTCTGGGCGAGCACGGACTCCATCGTCTCGGCGATGTAGTCCTCGTTGTTGTACGAGGGGATGACGATGGAGACGGCTGGCCTCATGCGGGGTCCTCTGCACTGGTGTCGGGACGGGGCCGGCGGAAGGAGAAGCCGCTGTGCCCGACGTAGGTGACCAGTGCGGACACCAGCGTCACAGCGATCTGAGCGACGACCACGGGCAGGCCGAAGAGCTCGACGAACAGCGGCAGGAGCGCGGCGTTGACGGCCAGGGCGGTGAGGTTGACCAGCTCGAAGCGCGCCAGGTCCAGCAGCAGGTGGCCGCGCACGCGGAAGACCAGGTACCGGTAGAGGACGAAGGCGCACAGGACGCTCGCCACGTGGGCCATGAGCAGGGTCACCAGGTAACCGCCCCACCCGTGGGTGAGGTAGTGGAGCACGACGAACCAGGCGGTCCCCAGGACGGTGTTGAACCCGCCGACGATGACGAAGGCCAGCCGCTGGTCCTTGACTACCCGTAGGAGGGGGCCCGGACCGCCGCGCATGCCCGCGGGCGGCTGTGGAGCCGACTCAGCGGCCACCGCCGGCACAACCGGGGGCGTCGTCGACGCCGTCACCGCGCGCCGGCGCATCGCGGCTGCTGGCACGAGCGGGGCGGTCGGATCCCGGCGGAGCCGTCGCAGGCTCCCCGGGTGTCGAGATGGCGCAAGGACCGACTCCTGGGTCGAGAGGGGGACAGCTGCGAAGTTACCAGGGACCGGTCTGAGAGGACGGCGATCCGGGCGAAGGGGGGCGTTCCCCCCACCAGCCGCTCAAGAGATCGGACTGCTGGGCCGATGGAGTGGCATGGCCGAGTCGAACGAGACCGCCCCTGCGCCGCGTGGGACCTCCGAGGGCGCCCTCCAGCTGCGCCGGCGGTCGCTGCTGCTCGGGGTCCTGGCGGCCCCGGCTCTCCTCCTGGCGACGGGCACCTTGCGCGCTGGCGCCGCCGACGTCCAGCGGTCGGGCAACGGCTGGCCCGTGGGGAGCCCCGCCTCGCTCATCGGCGTCCGAACCCTCACGGTCCCCGGGACGGGCACGTCCCTGCCAGTCAGCGACACGGCCGCCGGCGCGGTGCTCCTGCAGGTCGCCCGCCGCTTCCACGCGGAGGTCGAGCCGTTGGGAACGGGCTGCTGGGGCTACAGCTACCGGGCGAACGTCAACAGCCCGGGCGAGTGGTCCAACCACGCCAGCGGGACGGCGATCGACCTGAACGCCCCCCGGCATCCCAACGGCGCCACCGGAACCTTCACCGCAGTTCAGGTCGGAGCGATCCGCTCGATCCTCGCTGAGTGCCGAGGGACGGTCCGCTGGGGCGGGGACTACCGGTCCACCAAGGACGAGATGCACTTCGAGATCAACGTTCCTCCCGGTGACGCAACCCTCGCGGCCGTCGCCGGGGCATTCGACGAAGGAGATGGCCCCATGCGCAACCTCATCCTCGCCAAGCAGAGCTCCAGCCCGGACGTCTGGGTCGGGGACGGCATGTTCCGCCGGAAGGTCGCGGACTCCGACGAGCTCGCGGTGCTGCAGCACTGGATGCGACTGAAGGGCGCGGACAGTGCAATCCAGACGATCGAGGACCTCCGGACGCTCGGCGTGTCACTCTGACGAGACCGGACCTCTGGTGTTCGGACACCTCACCAGACGACGCCCCAGGAGGCCCGACGTGCCACCGAACCTGCCCTGCCGCCGCAAGCGGCTCATCGCCGCTGCCCTGGTCACCGCCTGCCTGGGCACCGGGCTGGCCGGATGCTCCCGTCCCGCGGACGCTCCTGCGCCGAGCCCCATGACGCCCGCCGTGCCGTCGACCACCCCCGACCCGGCGGGCGGCTCGCCGGCCAGCGCCGCGGTCCCCACCGCCGAACCGCCCCCCGCCGCAGGGGCGGGCTCCGCCGGGCCGACCGCCGAGAGCCCCACCCCGGACTGGACGCCCACCACGCCGAAGGCGTCGGCCTCGCGGACGGCACCCTCGGGCCGCGGCCTCGTGGAGCCGGTGACCACCTACGTGGAGCAAGCTCCCGGCACCCGGTCCGTCACCGTCGCCGCCTACGTCCCAGGCATGGTGGAGTCCTCGGGAAGCTGCACCGCCTCGATCACCGCAGGCGGACTGGAGTCGAGCGCCGGCGGACCGGCGTCGGCCGACGCGACCACGACGATCTGCAGCGACCTGGTGGTCGACACGACCGGCCTGCCGGCCGGCCGCGCCACCGTCGTCGTCCACTACCTCTCGCCCGACCACCAGGGCTCGTCGCAGCCCGCCACTCTGGAGATCTCCCCGTGACCGACTCGAACCGCCCCAGGCGCCTGTCCCGCCTACTGACGGCCACGCTGCTCGCCGTGATGTGCCTGACCGGGCTCCAGGCGGTGGGCGCGCCCACCCAGGCGGACGCCGCGACCGCTAGCGGCTTCGACCCCGGCAACATCATCAGCGACCCGGTGTTCAAGGACTCGCGCTCGATGGACGCCGGCGCGGTCCAGGCCTTCCTCGAGGCCCGAGTCAGGAGCTGCCAGGCGGGGTACACCTGTCTGAAGGACTACACCGAGACCACCTGGACGCGCCCGGCCGCCAGCGGGCTTTGCTGGGAGTACCCGGGGCAGTCCAACGAGCGGGCTTCCACGATCATCGTCAGGGTCGCGCAGGCGTGCGGGATCAGTCCCAAGGTCCTGCTCGTCCTGCTCCAGAAGGAGCAGGGGCTGGTCACGGCCACGGCTCCGACCGCCGACAAGTACCGCAAGGCCACCGGCTACGCCTGCCCCGACACCGCCCCCTGCGACGCCCAGTACAACGGCTTCTTCAACCAGCTCTACAGCGCCGCCCGCCAGTACCTGGTGTACGCCAACAACCCCGGCCGGTACGGCTACAAGGCCGGCGCCTCCAACTTCATCCAGTGGAGCCCGAACGCCGCCTGTGGCGGCTCGTTCGTCCGCATCGCCAACCAGGCCACCGCGGGGCTCTACAACTACACCCCGTACCAGCCGAACGCCGCCGCGCTGGCCAACCTGTACGGCACCGGGGACGACTGCTCCGCGTACGGCAACCGCAACTTCTGGCGGCAGTTCACCGACTGGTTCGGCGATCCCTCCTCGGGCGGGTTCTTCGTGCGCAGCCCGAGCTCCCCCGCCGTCTACCTGCTGGCCGGCAACGTCAAGCTCCCCGTCGACAGCATGGCGACGGTCGAGGCGTTCTCGCGCCTGGGCTCGATCGGCACCACCTCGCAGGTCTACCTCGACAGCATCCCCACCGGCAGGCCCCTGCAGCGCATGGTGCTCTCCACCGGCGGCCAGGTGTACTTCGTCACGGGCAACCTGCGCCTGCCGGTCGCCACGTGCGAGCTCGTGGGGGCCTACGGGTACGACTGCGGCAGCCTGCCCGTGCTCACCGATGTCCAGCTCTCCGCCCTGGTCGGCGGCACGGACCTGACCCCGGCCTACCGGACGCGCAGCTCCTCCGTGCTGTGGCTGGCCGCCGCCGGCCAGCGCCGCGAGATCCTCGACTTCACCGCCCTCGACGCGACGGGCACTCCTCGGGCCAGCGTGGTGTTGGACGACGCTGCGGTCCGGCTGCCCGTGGGCGCCCCGGTCGTGCGCCCCGACGTCCTCGTGCGGGTGCGCGGGACGAGCGACCGGTACCTGGTCCAGAGCACCGGGGTGACCCGTGTGGACGACGACCTCTACCGGCAGACGGCGATCGGGCAGCTGCCCGGTGGCGACCTGTTCTCCGAGAGCGCGGCGCTGCTGGGCGCCTCGGGCAGCCAGTCCCCGCTCGTGTCGGACCCGGCAGGCCGGCGCTGGCTGCTGACCTCGGAGGGCCGCGTTCCGGCCCCGGCCGGGATGGCACCCGGTGCCTCCGCATGGTCCGCCGCCCTGGTGGCGGCCCTGCCCGAGCGGGCCGCGCTGCCGACCCCTGTTCTCGTGCGGGGGGCGACGAGCTCGACGGTCTTCCAGTACGACGGCACCGCGCGCCGCCAGGTGCAGAGCTGGGACGACCTGGTCGCCCTCTCCGGCACGCCCACCCCTCCGGTGAGCGTCCTGCCCGACCGGGCCGTGCCGCTGCTCCCCGCTGGCGTGCCGCTGCTGCCTCTGGCGACGCTGGTCAAGGCCCCCGGCTCCGCGGAGGTCTGGTTCGTCGACGGCGCGGGGTCGCGGTGGTGGCTGCCCTCCTTCGAGGTCAGCGAGGCCTTCGGGGTCCGCGGATTCACCGAGGTGTCCCCCGTCACCCTGGCGACGTACCGCCCGGCGGGCACCCTGTCGACCACGGTCACCTGCGCCGGCTCGCCGGTGCTGGCGGTCGCGGGGGCGCTGCGCCCCGTCCCGCCGTCGTGGGAGGCGGGCGTGCTGCCGGCCCCCGCGCTGGAGCCGTCGACCTGCGCGCGCCTGAGGACTTCGGCCGCCCCGATGACGGACCCGCTGCTCGTGCGAGTGAGCGGCGCGCCGGAGGTGTTCCAGCTCGTCGCCGGCACCAAGCGGCCGGTCACCTCCTGGGAGGCTCTGCTCGAGCTCGCCGGGACGAACTCCCCGGTGATCGCGGTCGTCGCCCCCGGCGCCCTGGACGAGGTGCCCGTGGGCGAGTCCGCCGCGTGATCCCCCAAGTGGTCCCGACACCCGGTACCCGCACCTGATCGCGGACGCACCGCCGTGGCCTCCCCAGGGAGGGTGGCGGCGGTGCGTCCGAACCGCCCTGACCGGCCGCTCCGACCGGTTACGGTTCTCGGGACAGTCGCCGGTGCGCCAGCTCGTCAGCGGGTGGCAGCCGACGTCCTGAGGGTCCTGCGGCAAGGACGGGGACGGAACGGCACGGCGACTCCGAGGACAGGAGCAGCAGTGGCGACGCCCATCCAGACAGCGACCCAGCGACGCGTTCGAAATGCCGGCACGGCCTCCCGGGCGGCCTGGGCGGGGGTCACCGCAGTGTTCGTCGTGCTGGGCGCGGCCTCGCCGCTCCTCTGGAACCCCCGCTACTACTACGTCGACGACACGCAGATCGGCGCCTTCGGCATCTGGTTCCGCCTCGGCGAGACCCTGCGCGCCGGACACCTGCCCGCGCTCCTGGACACCACGACGTGGCAGGCCGGCAACATCGCCGCCGAGGGGCAGTGGGGCCTGTGGAACCCGCTCGTCCTCCTGATCGGGCTGCTCGCCAGCACCAGCGCCGATGCGCTGCTGTTCTGCACCGTGGTGAAGGTCGCGCTCCTGCTCGTGGCCGGTCTCGGCACTTACCAGCTGGCCGGCTCGTACGGCGCCTCGGCGCCGATGAGCAGCGTGGCCGGCATGGCCGTGACCGTCGGTGGCTTCACGAGCTACATGGACGCGCCGTCGTGGGTCACGGGGCTGCTCGTCTGGTCCCTCCTGCCGTGGTTTTGGTGGTCTTGCCGTCGCGTGGTCCAGGGGCGGAACCCCCTGCCGGCCCTCGGCTCCGGCTACCTGATCGTGACGGTCGGCTACGTCCACGGGACGATCATGGTCTGCTTCACCCTGCTCGCCCTCGCGCTGCCCCTACTGGCCCGCGCCCGGTGGGCCTCGCTGGCGCGGCTGGTCGGCGTCGGCGTCTTCTGCGGCCTGCTCACCGCCACCGTCTACCTTCCGGGCGTCCTGACCGCGTCGGTCACCACCCGCTCCTCCCAGGCCGTCTCGAACGACGGGTTCCTCAACGCCGACCTGAGCGGGCTGCTGACCTCGGCGCTCGCGACGGCGCGACCGGAGATCAACGGCTACTGGGGCTGGCTGGCTCCCGTGCCGCTGCTGTACATCGCCTGGTTCCTGCCCCTGGTGTCCTTCGTGGACTGGAAGCGCGCCCGGGCGACGCTCGCCTCGCTGGCGGATCAGCTCGTCGTCCTCGCCTGTGTGGCCGCGTTCGTGCTCGGCCCCAGCAACGTCGGACCGCTGCGCTACCCGGCTCGTCTGATGCCGTACATCGTCCTGACCGTGGTCGTCATCCTCACCGTCCTGCTCGACCGCGCGCGGTCGACCGAGCTGGCGCGCGGCCGGCTCCTGGGCGCCGCGGCCCTCGTCGGCGTGACGTCCTACTTCGCCTTCAGCCAGGACCCGACGCGGTGGGGCAACTTCGCCCAGGCGGCCGTGCTCACGCTGCTCGCCGTCGGCGCGGTCTGGCTGCTCCTGCGGGGAGGGCGCCGGCACGGCCGCGCCCTCGCTGCGACCGCGCTGGTGATGTCGCTCGCCTCGCTCCTCCTCACGGCGCTCGCCCGGGAGTCCTACCCGACGGTGCCGCTGTCCGACTGGCACGCGCCCGCCGAGGTGGCCGCGCTCGACGACCAGCTCCCCCAGGCGGAGGGCGACGTGCTCGTCGTGGGCTCCATCGTGGAAGCGATGAACCGCAGCGGGGACGACTCGGTGTGGGAGGAGTCCTCGCTGGCCAACATGTGGCTGCTCAACCCGGCGCAGGTGCAGAACACCTACAGCCCCGTGGGCTACGCCGCCTACGGCAGCAGCCTGTGCATGAACTGGCGCGGGGAGACCTGCGACGCCCTCTTCCCCGTGCTGTTCGAGCCCCAGACCACCACGGGGTTGCCGCTGGTCGACCAGCTGTCGGTGAGCACCCTGCAGATCTTCCGCTCGGCGCTCGCCACCGTCCCGGACGCTGCGCCGCCTGCCGGCTGGCGGGTCGCGGACGAGGGCGTGCACACCGTCACCTGGGTGCGGGACGCGCCCGTGCCGCACGCTGGCGGCGTGGTGTGGGCCTCCCCCGGCCTCGAGGTGACCGAGCTGGACCGCACCGACCGCAGCCTGACCCTGCGCGTCGACGAGGTCGGCGCCGGTGGCGGCGACCTCGCCCTCAGCCGCCTCGCCTGGCCCGGCTACACCGCGACGGGAGCGACGCTGGACGACCCCATCGACGGCTACCTGCTCTCCGCCCACGTGCCCGCCGACGGCGCGGGCAGCACGGTCACCCTGGAGTTCACCCCGCCGGGGTGGTCGCTCGGCATCGCGACCTGGGCCGTGGCCGTGGTCGCCGGCCTCCTCTGGGCCGCGCTCTCCCAGGTTCGAGCCCTCCTCGGCCGCCGCGCCCCGCGCAGGCGCCGATCAGGGTCGCCGCGGGGCGAGGCGCCTCAGGCCGTTGCCGAGGAGCCCGCCCCGCACGCGCAGGGGGCCCGCTGAGCAATGGGCCGAGCGCCGACGGGGGCACGAGCAGGTGGAGCGGTGGCGCGACTGCGCCACCGCCCCACCTGCTCGTGACGAGTCCTAGGCGTGCGGGTCCAGCCCCCTGAGCATGGAGACGCCCTCCGCGGGATCACCGTCGAAGACGGTACTGCCGCTGCGGAGGACCACGACGCGCGAGGCCAGGTCTTGGATCATCGGCAGGTCGTGGCTGACGACGACGAGCGTGCGCCCCTCGGCGCTGAGCTCGCGGATGCGGGCCAGGCACTTGCGCTGGAACGGCTCGTCCCCGACCGCGAGGATCTCATCGACCAGGAAGATCTCCGGGTCGGTGTGGACCGCCACCGCGAACGCCAGGCGCAGGAACATGCCCGACGAGTAGTGCTTCACCTCAGTGTCGATGAAGCGCTCGATCTCGCTGAAGGCGACGATGTCATCGAATCGGCGGCGGATGGTCGCCTCGTCCATGCCGAGGATCGCGCCGTTGAGGTAGACGTTCTCCCTGCCGGTGAGATCGGGGTGGAAGCCGGCCCCCACCTCGATCAGTCCGGCGATGCGGCCGCGGACCTGCACGCTGCCGCTGCTGGGACGCATCACGCCCGAGATCAGCTTCAGCAGCGTGGACTTGCCGGAGCCGTTGTGGCCCAGGAGGGCGAGCGTCTCCCCGCTGCGCACGTCTAGGGAGACGCCGTCGAGCGCCATGAACGTGTTCGAGGGGTCCTTGCCGCGGACCGCCGAGACCGCGAGCTCCTTGAGCGAGCGGTTGTGGCGGAGCAGGAAGCTCATGCGGACGTCGTCGACGACGATCCGCTGGTCGGGCGACACCATCACAGCTCCTGGGCGAAGCGCCCTTCGACCCTGCGGAAGACCAGCTGGCCCACGAACAGGACGAGGACGGCGGTGAGGAGGCCCAGCCCTGCATGCCAGAGCAGGGCCGAGGGGAGGACGGACGGATCTCGGTCGGTGCCGGGCCACCAGAAAGCCCAGTGGTAGAGCTCCACGGCGATGGTCACCGGGTTGGCCTGGTAGACGGTCAGCACGACCGAATCGGCGCCCGCCACGCCGGCCACGCGCTGCCAGGGGTACAGCACCGGGGAAACCCAGACGACGACCATGAGCAGCAGGTCGACGACGTTCTCCAGGTCTCGGTAGAGCACGTTGAGCGAACCGAAGAGGAGCCCCAGACCCGTGGCGAGGGTGAGGACGATGAGCGTCGCGACGACCGCCCCGAGGAGCGGGAGGGGCAGCGGCCGCCAGCCGCTGACGAGGGCGCCGACGAACAGCACGGCGAGCTGCGGGAGGAAGTGCACCCCGGCGACCCAGACGCTGGCGACGGGGAACAGCTCCCGCGGCAGGAAGATCTTCTTCACGAGCGGCGCGTTGCCCACCACGGCACGGGTGGCGTTCCCGAACGCCTCGGAGAAGAAGTTGACCACGACCAGGCCCGAGAACAGGTACACCGGATAGTCCTGGATCGACCCGTTGAGCTGCAGGAAGACGCCCAGCGCCAGGAAGTACACGAGGTACTGCACTGCCGGCTTGACGTAGGACCACGCCAGTCCGAGCACAGAGGCGCGGTAGCGCACCCGCAGCTCCTTGCGCACCAGGAGGCGAAGCAGGTACCTGCGGCGGACGACGTCCAGCAGACCGCTGCTGCGCCCCGGCGCGGTCCAGCCCTCATCCGCTGTGGGGGGCACCGCGGACGCGCTGGCCCCCTCCACAGCGACCACCCTTGTCATGACCCGGGATCGGCCGCGAAGGTGCGTTCCCAGGCGGCGGGAGAGGTGAACTCCGGCAGCGCCCCCCGGTACTCGCGGGCGAGCCGGGGCCAGGCGGCGACCAGCTGGCGGTGCAGCGCGGTGCTGCGCGCCAGCATGGACCGGAAGGAGGCCGAGTCGCGCCGGTACCAGGAGGCGCCGGCGCCGTCGGCCGTCGAGACGAGGGCCGAGTCGAGCTGGGACAGCCTCCACCAGCGAGCGTCCATCGCCGGGACGGTGGCCTCGGGCTGCTCGCTGGCTGCAGGCGGCACCGGGCGCAGCTGGCGCAGCGCCCCGGTCAGCGCAGTGACCAGACCGGCGGGCACCGAGGTCGGCGCCTCCGGCTCCTTGCCTCTCTTCGGGGCTCGGCGGCGCCGCGGGTCGGGGAAGGCGGCCGGGTCCTTCTGGACCTGGGCGTCGCTGAACCCGGCGCGGATCCGGCGGATCTCCGGGAGCTTGCTGGCCAGCGTGGCGTGCAGGTGCTCGGGTCCTCGGAGGATGTCCTCGAGCGCCGACAGCCGCAGCTCCACCGAGCTGTACTGCAGCGAGAGCAGGTGCTTGACGTCGACCTGGAAGCTTTCACGGGCGAGGTTGCCGCCCCGGTCGTACGGGGAGTACAGCAGCGCCGCGAGCCAGCGGTTCCGCTGGTGGTAGTACGCCTGCCAGTCGATGGTGTCGTCCTTGTCGGTCCACGGCATGTGCCACACCGCGGCGCCGGGGAAGGAGACCGTGGGGAAGCCCGCGGCCTTGGCCCTCAAGCCGAACTCCGCGTCGTCCCACTTGATGAAGACGGGCAGGGAGAGCCCGATCTCCTGGATGATCTTCACGGGGATGAGGCACATCCACCACCCGTTGAAGTCGACGTCGACCCGCTTGTGCAGCCACGGGGCCTGGCGCAGGTTGGCGCCGGCGAAGTCGTACGCCTCCTTGGTGCCGGAAACCGCGCCCCAGAAGAATCGCCACTCGTTGACTCGCTCGCCGTAGCTATGCAGGACTGAGCGGTCGTAGAGGTTGAACATGTGGCCGCCGACGATCGTCGGCTTCCGAGTGTGGTCGGCGAAGTCGAGGGCCCGCAGCACGCCCTCGGGCTCGAGCACCACGTCGTCGTCGAGCAGCAGCACGTGGTCGCTCACGCCAGCACGCAGCGTCTCGTGCATGCCCCGGGCGAAGCCTCCGGAACCGCCGAGGTTGGCCTGCTCCACGAGCTGGAACCGGTCGCCCAGCGCCGCCGCCGCCTCGGCGAAGCCGGGTTCGTCGCGGACCTTGTTGGTGCCCTGGTCCACGACCAGCAGCGTGTCGACGCGCGCGAGGGTTTCCGGCGAACCCGCCAGGTTGCGCATCTGCGCCAGGCAGAAGTCAGGGCGGTTGAACGTCGTGACCGCGATGGTGCAGGTGCTCGGCGGCGGGGCGTCTCCGGGGTCGGCGACCGCCCAGGAGGCCTCCTCCAGCCGCAGCGGGCTCACCCCGCCGACGAGGTCGAACCAGTACCAGCCGCCGTCACCGAAGGGGGCGAGCGAGAGGTCGAAGGACTCCGCGGTGCGGCCCGTGACCGTCCGGGTCTCCACCCGCTGCGCACTGCCCCGGGCGTTGGAGCGGTACACGGTGATCGCGCCCTGCCCGGCGGTGCGGACGATGAGTCGCACCGCCGCGACCCCGGTCCACCGGCGCCAGTAGGCGGCGGGGAAGGCGTTGAAGTAGGTGCCCAAGGAGACCCTCGTCGCCTCCGGCACCGTGATCGAGCGGCGGTCGTTGAGCCACCGGGAGTGCTCGAGATCCATCGGCACGTGCACCGATCCGGTGGCGCCCTCTTCGCCGGCCCGCGGCGAGGAGAAGTGGTGCCGGTCCAGGTACAGCGGCAGCGTGTCGACGTCCTGGTCGGCGGGGAAGACCACCCGGTGGACCGGGCGGAAGGCCCCGGCCGCCGGTCGCCCCTCGGTGGAGGCGGCGTCCGTGACGGTGCTCATGCGTCCACACCGCCGCTGACGAGCCGGTCCCCACCGGTGAAGTGGGAGGTGAGCTTGTTGTCGACGAGCGACAATGCGGCCCCGATGGCCATGTGCATGTCCAGGTACTTGTAGGTGCCCAGGCGGCCCCCGAAGATCACGCCCTCCTCACCGCGAGCCAGGTCGCGGTAGGCCAGCAGACGCTCGCGGTCGGCGGCGGTGTTCACGGGGTAGTACGGCTCGTCGCCCTTGCCCGCGAAGCGCGAGTACTCGCGCATGATCACCGTCTTGTCCGTCGGGTAGTCGCGCTCGGGGTGGAAGTGCCGGAACTCGTGGATGCGGGTGTAGGGCACCTCGTCGCCGGCGTAGTTCATGACCGGCGTCCCCTGGAAGTCGCCCACGGGTAGCACCTCCTGCTCGAAGTCGAGCGTGCGCCAGGTGAGCTCGCCCTCGACGTTGTCGAAGTACTCGTCGACCGGGCCCGTGTAGATCACCGGCACCTGGCCGACGACGCCGGACTTGTTGACGCTGGCACCGGCGTCGAGGAAGTCGGTGTCCAGCTGGATGGTGATGTTCGGGTGGTCGGCCAGGCGCTCCAGCCAGGCGGTGTACCCGTCGGTGGGCAAGCCCTCGTGGGTGTCGTTGAAGTACCGGTTGTCGTACGTGTAGCGGACAGGGAGCCGACTGATCACCTCGGCGGGCAGCTCGCGCGGGTCCGTCTGCCACTGCTTGGCCGTGTAGTCCTTGATGAAGGCCTCGTAGAGCGGGCGCCCGATCAGGGATACCGCCTTCTCCTCCAGGTTCTTGGCGCTGGAGGTCTCGATCTCCCCCGCCAGCTCTGCGACGAGGGCGCGAGCGGCGTCCGGCCCGTGAGCGGAGCGGAAGAACTGGTTGATCGTGCCGAGGTTGATCGGCAGGGGGAAGACCTCGCCCCGGTACGTCGAGTAGACCTTGTGCTGGTACCCCGTGAAGGAGGTGAAGCGGTTGGCGTACTTCCACACCCGCTCGTTGCTGGTGTGGAAGAGGTGCGCGCCGTAGCGGTGCACCTCGATGCCGGTCTCGGGCTCCGGCTCGCTGTACGCGTTGCCCCC
Source organism: Quadrisphaera sp. DVD1 (assembly GCF_058932755.1). NCBI lineage: Bacteria > Bacillati > Actinomycetota > Actinomycetes > Kineosporiales > Kineosporiaceae > Quadrisphaera > Quadrisphaera sp. DVD1. Next base: position 27,752 of record NZ_JBZYWI010000004.1, on the reverse strand, counting down.
GATGTGGGAACGGCGCTCCAGGACCAGGACCTTGAGCCCCAGGTCCTCGGCGCACTGGCGTGCGACGGTGAGCCCGAAGAATCCGGAACCGACGACGACGAGATCAGTGTTCACGACACTCCAGGCAGTTGCGGAGGGACCACCCTAACGGGGCGTCCGGGACGATGGGTTGACGAGGGCGCTCGGTGGAGGCGCGGGTCCGGCGCAAGGGGCCGCTAGACCAGCTGCCGCGGCGGGGCCTGCGCGAGCCGGACCTGCGCGGTCGCACCCGTCGGCGCGGGGGTGGTCGCACTCGCCGACTCGGGCAGGACGACCTCGGCGGCGGGCTGCTGGCGGGGGAAGACCCACAGGTGGTACATGACGAACCGGACGACCACGACGACCCCGATGGAGAAGAGGTTCGCGCCGTTGACCCACAGCGGCTGCTCGACGTGCGCTCCGTGGACGACGGCGGCGACGATGCCGACTCCTATGAGGGTGCAGATCACGTTCGCGGCGAGGAAGAGCACGATGGTGCGCGCGCGCCCGGCGCTGCCGCGGTGCTTGAAGGCCCAGTGGCGGTTGCCGACGTAGGCGTTTAGCAGCGCGAGGCTCGACGAGATCACCTTCGCGGCCACCACGCCCGTTCCCAGGACGTAGGCGAGCAGGTTGAAGCTCGCCACCTCGATGAGCGTGCTGAGCAGTCCGACCGCACCGAACTTCGCGAGGACAGGGACGTAGCGCATGGAGGACCTCCTACGGGTCGTTGACTGGTCGTGCCCGGCAGCGGTGGCTGCAACCAGTCCGTTCTGCAGTGACCGGTGGGCCTCGCTCTGTAACGTACCCGTCCGTCACCCCGACCGCGGCGGTTTGTCCGAGACGCCGCGTTGTCGCACCCCGCCACGAAGGGCAGTTCATGAAGTGGTCACGCGTCGTCGTCGTCATGCCCGCGTACAACGAGTCTGAAGGCCTGCCAGGCTTCCTGCGCGAGATCGTCGACCACCTCGCCCCCACCACGGATGACCTCCACCTCGTGGTCGTCGACGACGCTTCCAAGGACGGCACCGCGGCCGCCGTCGAGGCCGCCGCCAGCGCACTGGAGCCAGCGCACGTCCACGTCGTGGCGCGCCAGGACAACCGCGGGCACGGTCCGACGGCCCTGGAGGCCTACCGCACCGGACTGGCCCTCGAGCCGGAGGCCCTGATCCACGTCGACGGCGACGGGCAGTTCCTCGGCCAGGACTTCCCCACGCTGCTGGAGGCGCTGCGGTCGGTGGACGTCGTCCACGGCGTCCGCGACGGCCGGACGGACCCCTGGTTCCGCCGCGTCCTCACGGCCATGGTCCGCGTCGCGGCCTCGCTCACCGCCCGCGGGCTGATCCTGGACGTGAACACCCCCATGCGGGCGTACCGCCCGGTGGCGCTCCAGCAGCTGCTCGCGCGGGTGCCCGAGCGCTCCCTGGTCCCCCACGTGCACTTCTCCATCCTGGAGAAGCGGCTCCGCCAGCGCGTCGCGGCGCTGCGGGTCCAGAACATCCCCCGCCGCGGTTCCTCCGAGGTCGGCACCATGTGGGGCGGCCAGGCCAAGAAGCCGCTGCTGCCCCCGAAGAAGCTGCTCGTCTTCGCCGGTGCTGCCGCGCGCGAGGTCGCCTCCGTGCAGCTGGCCGGTCGCCCCGGCGCCACTCCCGCCCGGTGACTCCTGCCCGCCCAGCCCGGTCGCGCGGAGCCCTCACCCGCTCGATCCGCCTGACCCGGGCCCGGGTGCTGTGGGCGGCGCTGGCCGTGGTCGTCGCCGCTCTGCACCTGTGCGTGCTCGTGCAGGGCGTGGTGGCCGGGCCAGTCAGCTACGACGAGGGCTACAACCTGCAGGTTCCGGCGAACCTGGCCGCAGGCCTTGGATACGCCAGCGACGGGTCGCTGTACGGCGCGGAGCCGGCCCGCTTCGACGTCAACATCTCGACCGGACCGCCGGTGCTGCTCCCCGTCGCCGCCGCCTTCGCCGTCCTCGGCACCCACCTGTGGGTGGCGCGACTGGTGGGCGCGGCCTTCGCCCTCCTCCTCGTCGGCGCTGCCGCCGCCGTCGGACACCGGATCGCGGGCCGCTGGGGGGCGCTCGCCGCTGCGACGTCGGTGCTGGTGCTGGAGCTGCGCGTCGACTGGCCCGCCACGGTGGTGCTGAGCCCCACGGACGTGCTCGGCGAGGTCCCGGCGGGCGCCCTGCTCCTCCTGGGCCTAGCCCTGCTACCCCGGTGGGGGGTGCTCGCGGGCGTCGCGGTCGGCCTCGCGGTGGGCGTGAAGCTCATCGTCGTCCTCGCCGTCCCCGCCTTCGCCCTCGCCGTGCTGCTCGGCCGGCGAGGCGCCGACCTGGAGCGCCGCGTCGGGCAGACCCTGATCTTCCTGTGCGGTGTGGCCCTCCCGAACGCCGTCTGGGCGGCCTGGCAAGTCAGAGCGATGGGCGGGGTCGACCCGTACCTGGTCTGGCTGCGCTCGTTCGTCGGCTTCGTGCAGAACACCGGGTCCGGTGGCGCCGCCGGCGCCAACCCCCTGGACGCGAAGGTGGACCGCCTCGGCGAGGCCTGGGGGCTGCCCTGGCCGCTCGTCGCCACCGCTCTGCTCGTGGCCGCCGCCCTGCTCTGCTGGTCGCTCGCCGGCCACGTGGGGCGGCGCTCGCGCGCGACCGCCGCCACCACGGCCGGCGCCACCGGCACCCCGGCTGCGGTGCGCGCGTCGCGGGCGAGCACCGCGGACGGGGCGCTCCGGGCGAAGGCGGTCGTCGTGCTCGCCGGCGTCGGCGCGCTGGCCGCGACGATGGCGTGGTGGCTGGCGATCGCCGACCGGCCGTGGCTGCGCCACGCGATGCCCGTCCTGCTCCTCGCGCTTCCCGTCCTGGCAGCACTCGTGGTGGCCGCGGTCGGCCACCTGCGGCGGTCGACCACCGGGGCCGGGCGGGCGGTCGTCACGGTCCTGGCCTCGTTCCTCGTGGCGTGCACGGGCGCGGGCGCGGGCGCTGGCGCCTGGGCCGCGTGGTCGCCCCCCGGGCCGTCGCTGCAGGATCAGCGCGAGGTGGCGGACGTCGTCCGGCGCCTCGGCTCCCCCACAGTCCAGCAGTACGGCTTCTGGCAGAGTCCCGACATCACTTTCCTCAGCGGCACGACGTCGGTCCCGCTGGGCAGCAGCGAGGGCCCTCTCGTCATCGGGTCGCCCGCGCGCGAGATCCAGCCCGAGGTGTTCGAGGAGGCGGCTCGCCAGTGCGGCGAGACGGTCTTCGAGAGCGAGGACTATCTGGTCTGCTGGCGGCAGCAGAGTTGAGGCGCTCAGCACCCGCTCCGGCTGCGGTCCGCTGACCGCGCCGAGCGGGCACACTGGCGGCATGTGCGGTCGCTACGCGAGCTCCCGGCGCGACGCCGAGCTGGTGGAGGCCTTCGAGGTCGACGACGTCGTGGGCGAGCAGCTCCCGGCGTCCTACAACGTCGCCCCGACCCAGCCGGTGCGGGCGGTCCTCGAGCGCGCCCCGCGCGAGGAGCCGGACGCCGCGCCCTCGCGCCAGCTGCGCACGCTGCGCTGGGGCCTGGTGCCCGCCTGGGCCAAGGACCCCTCGATCGGCAACCGGATGATCAACGCCCGGGTGGAGACGATCACGGAGAAGCCCGCGTTCAAGCGCGCCGCCTCCCGCCGCCGCCTGCTCGTGCCCGCCGACGGCTACTACGAGTGGGAGAAGAGGGAGGGCCAGAAGGCGAAGGTCCCCCACTTCCTGCACGCGGCGGGCGGCGAGCCGCTGGCCTTCGCCGGCCTCTACGAGCTGTGGCCCGACCCCGCGCGCGCCGAGGACGACCCCGACCGCTGGCTGTGGTCGCTGACGATCATCACCACGCAGGCCTCGGACGCCCTCGGCCGCATCCACGACCGCACCCCGGTGATCATCCCGCCGGACATGCGCGGCGACTGGCTCGACCCGACCCTGACCGACCTCGACCTCGTGCGCCAGGTGCTGGACGCCGTCCCCGAGCCGCACCTGGAGACCCACGAGGTCTCCACCGCGGTCAACAGCGTGCGCAACGACTCCCCCGACCTGCTCGCGCCGCTCGGCTGAGGCTCAGGCGCGGCGGGTGAAGACCGCGCGGTAGGCGCCGCGGCGCAGGCCCACCGGCACCACCCGGTACCCGCCCCGCACGACGAGGTTGCGCAGGAACTGCGCGGGGGTGGTGAAGCCCTCGGCGCGCAGGTGGCGCTGCAGGGCGACCTCCGAGCGCAGCAGCCGCCACCCGCCCCGGCGGGCGTAGGAGCCGGAGCCCACGCGGTAGCGCACGAGGGGCTCGGCCACGTTCGCCGTCCGCGCACCGGCGGCGATCATCCGCGCGAAGAGCCAGTAGTCCTCCAGCAGCGGCAGCTCGCGGTACCCGCCGGCGCGAGCCACCACCGAGCGGCGGTAGACCACCGTCGGGTGGTTGAAGGGGCTGGCCAGCCGGGCCCGGTGCGCGATGTCGTCGGGCTCGAGCGGGGGCACCCGCACGGCGACCGCGTCGGCCTCGTCGGTGTCGAACTCCACGAGCGCCGAGCCCACGAGGTCGGCCCCGGCCTCGACGAGGGGCAGCTGGACGGCGAAGCGGTGCGGCTCGCTGACGTCGTCGGCGTCCATCCGCGCCACGACGTCGTGCGCGCACGCCGCTAGGCCCGCCTCCAGCGCCAGGGCCAGGCCGCGGTTCTCCTCCAGCGGCAGCACGGTGACCGGTACCGGGGAGGTCGAGACCAGCTCGACGAGCACGTCGGTGAGCTCCTCGGGCACGGGCCCGTCGCGCACGACGACCACCTCGGCCGGCGGGCGGGTCTGCTCCTGCACGGCGGAGGTGAACGCGCGCCGCAGGTGATCGGGGCGGTCCCCGGCGTAGACCGGGAGCAGCAGGGAGAAGGGCAGCGGCGCGCCCGCTGCGGCGGCGGGCCCGCTCACCGGCCGGCCCCGCGCTCGACGGCGGCGACGGCGTCGCTCACCGGCCCGAGGCCGGCGAGGACGACCGGGGTCGGCCGCGGCGCTCGGACCCCCTCGGCCAGACCGCGCGCCAGGCAGCGCAGCAGGACGGCGCGCGAGGAGGAGCGGGCCACCGTGCGGACCCACCGGCGCAGCGTCGAGGCGCCGTAGAGGGCCTTCTCCCACGGCGCGAGGCCGGAGGCGCGGGTGAACAGCCACACCTTGTTGCGGACCTCGAAGCGGAACCGCTCCCCCGGGTCGGCGTCGGTGCTGCCGAAGGTCTTCGTCTTGTGGACCACCACCGAGGCGGGCACGTGCAGGCCGGTGCCCTCGCGGAGCAGCCGGGTGGAGAACTCGAAGTCGTCGTTCCAGATGAAGTAGTCGGCCACCGGAAGGCCGTGCCGGCGCACGGCCCCGGCGTCCACGAGCAGGGACACGAAGGACGCCGACCGCACGGCCGTGCCGCCCGCCCGGGCAGCGGCCTCGCGGGCGGCCGGACGCAGGCCCGGGCGCTCCCGGGGGGTGTTCATCGGGTGCTCGCGCCCGTCGTGCCAGACCACCCGCGAGGCCAGCGCGGCGACCGGCCCGGGGTGGGCGTCGCGGGCGGCCAGCAGGGCGGTCAGCGCGCTCGGGGTGGGCACGGTGTCGTCGTCCATGAGCCAGACGAGGTCGGCGTCGTGCTCCTGCACGGCGCGGGCCAGCCCGGCCGCGAAGCCCCCGGCGCCGCCGGTGTTCCGCTCCAGGCGCACCACGTCGAGCGGCAGTCCGCGCTCGGCGCCGAGCGCGGCAGCGGCCTGCGCCGAGCCGTCGGTGGAGGCGTTGTCGACGACCACGACGGCGTCGAGCGGGCGCGACTGGTCCGCGAGCGCCGCCAGCGCCTCCAGGAGCAGCTCCCGGCGCTGGTGCGCCACGACGACGGCGACCACGCGCAGCTGCCCCTGTGCCATGGCGCCCACCGTACGGGGCGCTCCGGGGGGGCCCGTGGCCGATCGCCGGACCCCGAGCCGGTCCGGAGACGGTCCGGTGCCGGTCCGGGGCCGGTCCGCGGTCGGGTCAGGCGTCGGGGAGGGTGTCTTCGACGGCCTGTCGCGAGCCCTTCTCCGCGATCTCCCGGCGCGCGCGCTCGACCGCGGCCGGGGTGGGGTCCTGGCCCTTCGCCATCGCCAGGTCCTCGGGGTCGATCGGCTGGTCGGCGCCGGTGCGGGGCTGGTGGCCGCCCTCGGGAGTGGTCATGGCGCTCCTTCCGTGCAGCGGTTCGCGGACCCCTCCCACCTACCCCGTGCGCGCCGGGTCAGACCGCCGGGCGGCCGGGCCGCCCGGCCGGGCCGCCCGGCCGGGCCCGGTGTCGGGGGGTGTGCACCGCCCGCCACCTCTGGCAGGGTCGGAGGCAGCGCAGGACGACGTCGACCTGAGGAGCTCCCATGCACGCACCGCGACGACTGCTCGTCCCGGCGGTCCTGGCCGTCGTGCTGGCGGGCTGCAGCTCGGGCGAGGGGGTCGATGCGGAGGGCCTGGAGGGCGGCTCCGGCGGCGGTGACGCCACCACGTTCGTCGCCGCGATCGGCGCCCAGCCCGACCAGCTCGACCCGCACAAGACCACCGCGTACCCGAGCTTCCAGGTCCTGGAGAACGTCTACGACACGCTCGTCGTGCCCAGCGCCGAGGACCTCACCATGCAGCCGAGCCTGGCGACGGACTGGACCACCAGCGAGGACGGCCTCACCTGGACCTTCACGCTGCGCGACGGCGTGACCTTCCACGACGGGTCTGCCTTCGACGCCGCCGACGTCGTCTACTCCTACGACCGGATCGTCGACGAGGAGCTGGCGAACGCCTACCGGTTCGCCACCGTCGCCGACGTCGTCGCCCAGGACGACCGGACCGTGGTGATCACCCTGAGCGCACCGACCCCGAACCTGCTCAGCCAGATCGGCGGCTTCAAGGGCATGGCGATCCTGCCCGAGGGCGCTGCCGACTCCGTGGACCTCGCGACCGAGGCGGTGGGCACCGGGCCGTTCGAGCTGGAGTCCTCCACCGCCTCGGGCACCACCCTCACGGCGTTCGACGACTACTGGGGGGAGCGCTCCGACGTCCGGGCCGTGGAGTTCCGCTACATCACCGAGCCGGCCGCCGCGCTGACCGCGCTGCAGAACGGCGAGGTCCAGTGGACCGACAACGTGCCGCCCCAGCAGGTGCGGCAGCTGGCCGATGACGACGGCGTCGAGCTGGGCACCACGGCCAGCGTCGACTACTGGTACCTGTCGATGAACCTCACGAAGCCGCCGTTCGACGACCGGGACGTCCGCCGGGCCATCGCCACCGCCCTGGACCGCCCGGCGATCACCGAGGCGGCCCGCTTCGAGGCCGCCCGGCCCAACCAGACGGCCATCCCCGAGGACAGCTTCTGGCACACCGACTACGCGCCCTTCCCCGAGGACGGCGACGTCGAGGCCGCCCGCGCGGCGCTGCAGGCGGCCGGCGTCACCGGGCCCCTGACCATGGGGCTGATGGTCACCGACGAGTTCCCCGAGACCATCGCCGCTGCTCAGGTGATCGCCAGCCAGCTCGAGCCGCTCGGGATCACCGTCGACATCCAGACCGAGGACTTCGCGACCTGGCTGGACCGCCAGGGCCAGGGCGACTTCGACGCGTTCCTGCTGGGCTGGCTCGGCAACATCGACCCGGCCGACTACTACACCGCCCAGCACACCACCGGCGGGGCCAACAACTTCCAGGGCTACGCCAACCCCCAGGTCGACCAGCTCCTCGCCCAGGGCAGCACCGAGACCGACCCCGACGCCCGCAAGGCCCTCTACGACCAGGCGGCCCAGCTGATCGTCGACGACGTCTCGTACCTCTACCTCTACAACCCCGACGTCGTCCAGGCCTGGGTGCCGGGGCTGGAGGGCTACCAGGTGCGCGCCGACCGGGCGATCGACTTCGAGAACGTGACGCTGCCGCAGAGCTGATGGGCGCCTACCTCCTGCGGCGCGCCGGGCAGTCCGTGCTGGTGCTGCTCGGCGTCGCCGTGCTCGTCTTCGCCCTCATGCACCTCGTGCCCGGTGACCCGGTGCGCCTCGCGCTGGGGACGAGGTTCGACCAGGAGACCTACGACGCCCTGACGGCGCGGGCCGGCCTGGACCAGCCCCTCGTCCAGCAGTTCGTCACCTGGGTCAGCGCCGCGGTCACCGGCGACCTGGGGGTGAGCTTCCGCAGCGGCCAGCCGGTGACGGCGCTGATCCTCGAGCGCCTGCCGGCCACGCTCACCCTGGCCGCGGCGGCGATCGTCGTGGCGCTGCTCATCGCCGTGCCGCTCGGCACGCTGTCGGCGCTGCACCCGCGCTCGCTGATCGACTCGGTGGCCACGCTGGTCAGCCAGCTGGGCATCTCGATCCCGGACTTCTGGCTGGGCATCGTGCTCATCCTCTTCTTCGCCGGCACGCTCGGCTGGCTGCCCTCCGGCGGCTACGTGCCGCTGACCGAGGACCCCGCGGCCTGGCTGCGCCACCTGCTGCTGCCGGCGGTGACCACCGGCGTCGTCAGCGGCTCGGTGATCACCCGGTTCGTGCGCTCCAGCGTGCTGGAGGCGATGGGCTCCGACCACGTGCGCACCGCCCGCGCGAAGGGGCTGGGGGCGCGGGCCGTGCTGTCCTGGCACGTGATGCGGAACGCGCTGCTGCCCCTGGTGACCGTGACCGGCGTCCAGCTCGCGTACCTGCTGTCCGGGGTCGTGGTGGTCGAGATCGTCTTCGCCTGGCCCGGGCTGGGACAGCTGGCGCTGCAGTCGGTGCAGGCCCGCGACTACCCCGTGCTCCAGGGCGCGGTGCTGCTGTTCGCGGTCGTCTTCCTGCTCATCAACCTCGTGGTCGACCTGCTCTACAGCAGCCTGGACCCCCGGATCCGGCGGTGAGGGGGGTGACGCCGCGATGAGCGCGCTGAGGGTGCTGCTGCGGAACCCGACCTCGGCCCTGTCGGCCCTGGTGCTCCTCGCCCTGGTCGTCGTGGCCCTGTTCGACACCGCCATCGCCCCCACCGGCCCCAACGAGGTGGACGTCGCCGGGCGCCTGCAGCCCCCCGGCGCGGCGCACTGGTTCGGCACGGACGAGCTCGGCCGCGACGTCCTCAGCCGCGTCGTGCTCGGTGCCGCCGTCTCGCTGCGGGTCGGGCTGGTCGCCGTCGGCATCGCCCTGGTCGCCGGGGTCGCGATCGGGCTGGTTGCCGGCTTCTACGGCCGCTGGGTCGACGACGTCCTCATGCGCTCGATGGACGTGCTGTTCGCCTTCCCCGCCTTCCTCATGGCGATCGCCGTGCTGGCCGTCCTCGGTCCGGGCACGACCAACGCCATGGTGGCGATCGGCATCGTCTACACGCCGATCTTCGCGCGGGTGACCCGCTCGGCCGTGCTGTCGGTGCGCGAGGAGGTCTTCGTGCGCGCCTCGCGCTCGGTGGGCGCCTCCGACGCCCGGCTGCTCCTGCGCCACGTGCTGCCCAACGCCGCGCCCCCGATCATCGTGCAGACGTCGGTGTCCCTGGCCTTCGCGGTGCTGGCCGAGGCGGCGCTCTCGTTCGTCGGCCTGGGCACCCAGCCGCCGGCGCCCTCGTGGGGCCGGATGCTCGCCGAGGGCCGCGGGTTCATCGACCTCGCCTGGTGGATGGCCGTCTTCCCGGGCCTGGCGATCGTCGTCACCGTCCTGGCCTTCAACCTCCTCGGCGACGGCCTGCGCGACGTCCTCGACCCGCGCCAGCGCACGGCGACCCGCGCCGGGGGTGCCCGTGGCTGACGTCGACCGCTCCGGGACGCCGGTGCTGAGGGTCCGCGACCTGACGGTCGACCTGCGCACCCCGCGCGGGCGGGCCGAGGTGGTCGCCGGGCTGAGCTACGACGTGCACGCCGGGGAGACCGTGGCGGTGGTCGGGGAGTCCGGCTCCGGCAAGTCGGTGTCGGTGCTGGCGCTGGTGGGGCTGCTGCCGGCCCGGGTCGCCACCGTCACCGGCAGCGCCGTGCTGGCCGGCGAGCGCGTGGCCCCGCTGCTCGGCCCCACCGGCGCAGACCTGCTCACGATGGGCGAGGCCGCCCTGCGCCGGGTGCGCGGGCCCGGCATCGGCATGGTCTTCCAGGACCCGATGACGTCGCTCAACCCCGTGCTGACGATCGGCCGCCAGCTCGTCGAGGGGCTGCGCGCCCACGGCGCCGGCAGGGCCGCGGCGCGCGAGCGCGCTGCCGAGCTGCTCGCCGAGGTCGGCCTGCCCGACCCCCGCGGGGCGCTGCGCCGCTACCCCCACGAGCTGTCCGGCGGCATGCGCCAGCGCGTGGTGATCGCCATCGCCCTGGCCGGGGAGCCGGCGGTCCTGGTCGCCGACGAGGCGACCACGGCCCTCGACGTCACCGTGCAGGCGCAGATCCTCGAGCTGGTCCAGCGCCTGCAGGCCGACCACGGCACCGCCGTGGTGTGGATCACCCACGACCTCGGCGTGGTCGCCGGCACCGCAGACCGGGTGCTCGTCATGTACGGCGGGCGCTGCGTGGAGGACGGCGCGGTGGACGACGTGTTCACCGCGCCGTCCCACCCCTACACCCGCGGCCTGCTGGCCGCGCTGCCCGCCGCCCGCACGCCCGGCGCCGGCCGGAGGGAGCTGCTCACCATCGCCGGCTCCCCCCCGCTGCCGACCGACCTGCCGGCCGGCTGCGTCTTCGCCCCGCGCTGCCCGGTCCGAGCCGCCGGCCGGGGGTCGGAGCGCTGCGCGCGGGAGCGGCCGCCGCTGGCGGCGGTGCCCGGGGTCGCGCCGGGAGCCGTGCCGCACCGGGCCGCCACCTTCTGCGACACCAGCGCCGACGCGCCCGTCGGCGTCAGCGGCGTGAGCACCGCCGGCACCCCCGAGGAGGCGCGATGAGCGACGAGGTGCTGGTGCGCGCCCGCGACCTCCAGGTGCACTTCCGCTCCGGTCCGGGCCTGGTCGGCCGGCTGCGCGGCCGCCCGGCGCGGGTGGTGCGGGCCGTCGACGGCGTCGACCTCGACCTCCGCCGCGGGGAGACCCTCGGCCTGGTCGGCGAGTCCGGGTGCGGCAAGTCGACGCTGGGGAACGCGCTGCTGCGCCTCGTCGAGCCCACCGGGGGCAGCGTCACCCTCGACGGCCAGGAGCTCACCGCCCTGCCCGCCCGCCGGCTGCGGGAAGTCCGCCGCCGCGCGGTGATGGTCTTCCAGGACCCGACCTCCTCCCTGGACCCTCGGCGCACCGTCGGGCAGACCGTGGCCGAGCCGCTGGTCGTCCACGGCCTGCGCTCCGGCCGGGCGGCGCAGGCCGCGCGCGTGGCCGAGCTGCTGCCGCTCGTGGGGCTCGCCCCCGCCGTCGCCGAGCGCTACCCGCACGAGCTCTCCGGCGGCCAGCGCCAGCGCGTGGGCATCGCGCGCGCCCTCGCCGGCGAGCCGGACCTCATCGTGTGCGACGAGTCGATCGCCAGCCTCGACGTGAGCGTGCAGGCGCAGGTGATGAACCTGCTGGTGCGGCTGCAGGAGCAGCTGGGCCTGACCTACCTCTTCATCAGCCACGACCTCGCCGCGGTCCAGCACGTCAGCGACCGGATCGCCGTGATGTACCTCGGGCGCGTGGTCGAGGTCGGCACGGCCGAGCAGGTCGCCACCGCGCCGCAGCACCCCTACACCCGCGCCCTGCTCTCCGCGCTGCCCGTGCCCGACCCCGCCCGCGAGCGCACCCGCCAGCGGGTCGTGCTGCGCGGGGACGTGCCGTCGGCCACCGCGGTGCCGGCCGGCTGCCGGTTCCGCACCCGCTGCCCCGACGCGTTCGCCCCCTGCCCGGACGTCGACCCCGCCCTGCAGCCGGTGGGTGCGCCGGGCTCGGGCCAGCGGGCCGCCTGCCACCTCCACGGCGTCGTGGGCACCCCGGTCGCCACCCAGGACGACGTGGAGGACGGCGTCCACCGGTGAGGCCGCCGCGCCGGTGCGTCCACCGCTGACCACGGGCTGCAACGCCCCTACGGTGTGCCCATGCCCGCTCCCGGAGCGCACCGCAACGACCCCGACGTCATCCGCAGGCTGCTGACCACGCCCAACCGGTGGGCCGTCGTCGGGCTGTCGCAGAACCGCGCCCGGCCCGCCCACGGGATCGCCGCGTACCTGCAGGGGCTGGGCAAGCCCATCGTCGCCGTGCACCCCCGGGCGGAGCCGGTCCACGGCGCCCAGGCGTACCGCACCCTGTCCGAGGTGCCCGGGCCGGTCCACGTCGTGGACGTCTTCGTCAACAGCGCCCGGGCCGGGGCGATCGTCGACGAGGCGATCGCGATCGGCGCCGGGGCCGTGTGGCTGCAGCAGGGCGTCGTGGACGAGGAGGCCGCCGCCCGCGCCGCCGCCGCCGGGCTCGACGTCGTCATGGACACCTGCCCCGCGGTGGAGGCCCCGCGGCTCGGGCTGGTCTGAGCGCGCTGGCCGGAGTCACTGCCGAGAGCCGCTGACGGCGTCTACCGTGGGTCCGTGCCAGAGGAGCCGCAGTGGGGACCAGCGACGACCTACCGCGCGCAGCCGCGGCTCGGACGGGGCCAGCCGCCCTCCCGCGGCGCCGCGCCAGGGCGCTCCAGCAGCGCCCGCACCGGTCAGGTGCCGGCCGTCCGCGCGCCCCGCTCGCCCCAGCGGCCACCGGCCCGCTCCGGCGGCCAGCCGCCGCGCCAGCCCCCGCGGCGTCCGACCGGCGGCGGCTCCGGTGGCGGGGGCGGGATGTCGGCGAGCCGGCGCAAGGGGCTGGTCCGCCTCGTGGTGCTGCTCGTCGTGCTCGCCGTGGTCACCTACCCAGTGCTGCTCGGCGTCACCGGGTACCGGGCGGTGGACCGCTTCGGGGCGCTGCCCGAGTCCTCGCTGCCCGACACCCCCGGCCGCACGGTGCTGCTCGTGGGATCCGACAGCCGTGAGGACCTGACCCGCGACCAGCGGGTGGAGCTGTCCACCGGCGACGACGTCGAGGGCAAGCGCACCGACACGATCATGCTGCTGCACCGCCCGTCCGGTGGTGGCCCGACGGTGCTGCTGAGCATCCCTCGCGACAGCTACGTCGAGGTCCCCGGCCACGACTCCAGCAAGATCAACGCCGCGTACGCCTGGGGCGGCCCGGCGCTGCTGGCGCAGACCGTGGAGGGGGCCACCGGCCTGCGGGTCGACGGCTACGCCGAGACCGGGCTGGGCGGCTTCGCCAACGTCGTGGACGCCGTCGGCGGGGTCGAGATGTGCCCGGCGCAGGCGATCGTCGACCCGCTGGCCGGCCTCGACATCCCGGCCGGCTGCCAGGAGATGGGCGGCGCCACCGCGCTCGGCTACGCCCGCACGCGCCACGAGGACGCCCTCGGCGACCTGGGCCGCGCACAGCGCCAGCGCGAGCTGATCAGCGCGATCGCCGCGAAGGCGGCCTCGCCGGCCACGCTCGTCAACCCCTTCCGCGCGATCCCCATGGCGAAGGCCGGTGGCGGCGCGCTGACCGTGGACGACTCCTTCGGGCCGTTCGACCTGGTCGGCTTCGCCCGGGCCATGCAGGCCGTGTCCGGGGACGGCGCGGTCAGCCTCACCGTCCCGGTGGCCGACACCACCCGGCGCACGAAGGCCGGCGTCGTCGTCGACTGGGACGAGGAGCAGGCCGAGGCCCTGTTCGCGGCCCTGCGCGCGGACGACACCGAGGCCGTGCGGGCGATCGCGCAGGCGCAGCTGCCCGGCTGACCCGCCGGACGGGGCGGGGCCCCGCGCGACCACCGGGCACGGTTCGGGACGCACCGTCAAGGCGAGGGCCTCGCGCGCCGAGGAACAGGTGGAGAGAGGTCCGCCTGTTCCCCGAGGAGTCGAACCCGTGCCCATACCGTCCACACCTCTGCCGCGGCTGCTCATGGTCGGGTGCGCGGTGAGCGCCCTGCTGGCCGCCTCCGTCGTCGCCGACCACGTCGCCTCGGCCAGTGCCGCGCCGATGGTCCGCGGCGCCGCTGGAGGTGCGGCGGGCTCCCTCACCTGGGCTCCACCGGTGCTGGACGACCCGGTGACCGTCCAGGTCGCGCCGGGGAGGACGACGCTCAAGCTCGACACGTCCCGGGACTACCTCGTCCAGCTGCCTCAGACACCCCTGTCCACGTCCTCGGGAGTGACGATCAACGGCGGTCACGACGTCGTCCTCATCGGCGGCGAGATCCGGAGCCAGGGCCGGGGCCTGTACCTGCACGGCCAGACCGGCACGGTGCACGTGGAGGGCCTGCGCCTGTCCGGCGACGGAGCGACCGAGGGCATCGACCTCGACCAGCGCCTCGGGGCCACCGTGCAGCTGCAGAACATCGCCGTCGAGACCGTCACCGGCTCCTACTCCGGCACCCACGCCGACGTCCTGCAGACCTGGGCAGGACCCGAGGTCCTGCGCGTGGACCGCCTCGAGGGCTCCACCACCTACCAGGGGTTCTTCCTCGACCCCCACAAGTTCCACGACGAGGACAGCCCCGAGCTCTTCGACATCCGCAACACCGTCCTGCGCGACGCCGGCCGCAAGAGCGCCTACCTGCTCTGGCAGTCCGGGACCTTCCCGATCAAGACCCAGGACGTCGTCGTCGTCCCCCACGCCTCCAAGGCCTTCCCCGGTCAGGTGTTGTGGGTCAAGGGCGGCCAGCAGTCCTGGTCCGGGGTGACGGCCGGTGGGCCGAACACCCCCAGCCCCCTGATCGGCCAGCCGGGAGTCGGCTACACGAGCCCCGGCTACCTGGCACCGTCATCGGCGGGCGCCGGCCCGGTGGCCACCGCTCCTGCCCTCGCCGGGTTCGTGCGGACGAGTGACGATCCGTCCGTGTTCCTCGTCGCAGGTGGCCGAAAGCTGCCGGTCGCCAGCATGCAGACGGTCGCGGCGTTCGCTCCGATCGGCCCGGTGTCGTACACCTCCAGCGCCCAGCTCGCAGCCCTCCCCCTCGGGCCTCCGCTCGGTCGCGCGGTGCTCGCCCCTGACGGCACCGTCTACGTCGTGGACGCAGGCACCCGGATGAGGGTGCCCACCTGCGACATGGTCTCCGACTACAGCTACAGCTGCGCTGCGCTCCCCCGCCTCGACGACGCGCAGGTGTCCCGGCTCACCACCGGCCCTCAGCTGACGACGACGGTCCTCTCCTCTGACGGCTTCACGTGGGTGGTCGACGACGGTGAGCGCCAGCAGCTGCTCAGCGCGAGCGCCGCGGAGTCGGTGCGCCTGTCGTCGTCCGCAGTGGCGGCCCTGCCCGTGTCGGCGCCGATCGCGAAGGAGGGCACCTTCGCCAAGACCGCGGGATCGGCCACGGTGTACCGGTTGTCCGGGGATGAACGGGCGCCGGTCACGTCCTGGCGGGACCTCGTGGCGCTGGCCGGCGGATCTGCTCCTGCCATCGCGACCATGGCGGAGCCCACCAGCGCCGCTCTGAGGCAGGCGCCGCCGGTCCTGGGGCCGGCGACGCTGGTCAAGACCGCGGACGACCCGCGCGTCTGGATGATCGACGGTCTGCGCAAGCGGGTCCTGCTGCGCTCCTTCACACCGGCACAGGAGAGCGGCCTCGCGGGAGTCGCCACCGTCCCTGAGTCCGCTCTCGCGCGCTACGCACCTGCGTCGGCCCTCCTCGCCTCGACCACCCGGTGCGGAGGCACGGCCAGCCTCGCAGCCCAGGGCGCTCTGCGCCCGCTGTCCACCAGCGCCGCGACGGGGAGCGGGCTGCTCTTCGTGGACCTGGACGCGACGACCTGCGCAGCGCTGCCGCGCGGCACGGGAAACCCGAGCGAAGCGCTCCTGGCCAGGGCGGCAGGCAGTGCCGACGTGTACGCGCTGGCCTCGGGCGGCAGGTCGCACGTCACCACCTGGGCCCAGCTCGTCGCCATGGCCGGCACCACGGCTCCCGTCATCGCCGTCGTCGAACCGGAGGTCCTCGCCACCGTGCCCACGCGGTGATCCGGGGCCCCTGCGCTGCGCTGGCCTCAGAACCCCGCGCGGCCCCCCGACCGGCGGGCGCGCAGGCGCTCGCCCTTGTCCTCGGCGGAGGCCCGCAGGTCCTCCTGGAACGCGACCATCTGCTCGCGCAGCGCCGCGGCGTGCTCGTCGGCGCCGGCGGCGAGGATCCGCACCGCCAGCAGGCCGGCGTTGCGGGCGCCGCCGACCGAGACGGTCGCCACCGGCACCCCCGCCGGCATCTGCACGATCGAGAGCAGCGAGTCCATCCCGTCGAGGTGCTGCAGCGGCACGGGGACGCCGATCACCGGCAGCGGCGTCACCGCAGCGAGCATGCCGGGCAGGTGAGCGGCGCCACCGGCCCCGGCGATGACCACCCGCAGGCCGCGCTGGGCGGCGGTGCGCCCGTAGTCCAGCATCCGCACCGGCATCCGGTGCGCCGAGACGACGTCGACCTCGTGCGGCACGCGGAACTCGGCCAGCGCCTTCGCGGCGGCCTCCATCACGGACCAGTCCGAGTCAGACCCCATCACCACGCCGACCAGCGGCTGCTCCGTCATGGCGGTCATCCTCCCGCGTTCCCGCGGATGCTCACACCCGGCCCGCGCACGCCGATGAGGCCCAGGACAGCTCGCGCCGTCCGGCCGCGGGCCCACCGACCCCGGGAGCTCCCGTGCTCGTGCGCCTCCGCCGATCCGCCTCGCGCGAGAGCGGCTTCACCCTCGTCGAGCTCCTCGTCGTCATCGCGGTGCTCGGCATCCTCACCGCGATCGCGGTCCCGACGTTCCTCGACCAGCGCGCGAAGGCCCACGACGCTGCGGTCAGGACCGACGTGCGCGGCGTCGCGTCCGAGGTCGTGTCGCTCGTGACGTCCGAGCCGGACGCGCTGGCGATCGCCCCGACCGGCGCCTGGCTGCCCATCACCGGGTTCGAGATCCCGATGCCCACCGGCGCCGTCACCCTGCGCGTCACGCAGGGCAGCACGGTCGAGCTCAAGCGCCTGTCGACCGGGTGGTGCCTGCGCGGGTACGGCGAGGAGGGGAGCACCGCAGGCTCCCCGAGGACCTACTTCTTCTACCGCAGCAGCGGCGGCGCGGTGAGCGGCGCGCCGACGCCGACCACGCCGGGCTGCTGACCCGCCGGCTGGCTCAGCCGTCGATGGTGCCGGTGATGAAGTCCGCGGCGTGGCGCGCGCGGGCCCGGACCTCCTCGAGGTCCTCGCCCCACGCCGTCACGTGGCCGACCTTGCGCCCGGGGCGCACCGCCTTGCCGTAGAGGTGCACCTTGACCGCCGGGTCGTGCGCCATGACGTGCAGGTAGGAGCGGAAGAGGTCGGGGTGGTCGCCGCCGAGGACGTTGACCATCACCGTCCACGGCGCGCGCGGGGCGACCGCGCCCAGCGGCAGGTCGAGCACCGCGCGCAGGTGCTGCTCGAACTGCGAGGTGCCCGAGCCCTCGATGGTCCAGTGGCCGCTGTTGTGCGGCCGCATCGCCAGCTCGTTGACGAGCACCCGCCCGTCGGCGGTCTCGAACGCCTCCATCGCCATCACGCCCGTGACGCCCAGCTCACCGGCGATGCGCAGCGCCGTCTCGGTGGCCCGCGCAGCGAGGTCGGCGTCCAGCCCCGGCGCCGGGGCGAGCACCTCGCGGCAGACCCCGTCGACCTGCACCGTCTCCACCACCGGCCACGCGGCGGCCTGGCCCATCGGGCTGCGCGCCACGAGCACCGCCAGCTCGCGGGCGAAGTCCACGCGCTCCTCGGCCAGCAGCGGCGCGCCACCGGCCCGGGCGAACCAGTCCTGCGCCTCCTCCGCCGAGCGCACCAGCCGCACGCCCTTGCCGTCGTAGCCGCCGCGGGGCGTCTTGAGCACGACCGGCCAGCCCACGCGCGCGGCGAACGCGGCGAGGTCGTCCTCACCGGTGACCGCCGCCCAGCGCGGCCCGGGCACCCCGAGCTCGTCGAGGCGCCGCCGCAGCAGCAGCTTGTCCTGGGCGTGCTCGAGCGCGTCGGGGCCGGGTCGGACGGCGACCCCGTCGGCGGCCAGGGCCCGCAGCAGCTCGGTCGGCACCTGCTCGTGGTCGAGCGTGACCGCCGCCGCGCCGTCCGCCAGGTCCCGCAGCGCCGCCTCGTCGCCGGCCTCGCCGATCCGCACGTCGGAGACCACCTGGGCGGCGGACTCCTCCGGCCCGGTCGCCAGGACGCGCAGCCGCACGCCGAGGGCCACCGCGGCCGGCTGCATCATCCGGGCCAGCTGCCCGCCGCCGACCACGCCGACCACCGGGAAGACCGTCGACTCGCTCACCCGGGCAGGCTACCGAGCGGCGGCAGACCTCAAGCACGAGGTGCGACGCGCCGATCCAGGGGACCGACCCCCACCCCCAGGAGCGACCCGTGCTTGGTAGCCGTTACGCGCAGGTGAGCCGGTGGGCGCTGGCCGCCGGGACCGCTGGCGCCCTCCTCACCGGCGGCGCCGTGCCCGCCGGCGCCGCCGTCGCGAGCACCGAGACCGTGGTGGGCACCGTGGTCCGCGCCTTCGCCGAGGGGGACGCGCACGCACCGGGCGCCACGGGCACGAGCGACGACCACCCCCAGCTGCTGACCTGGGTCGAGGACGGCTCGCGGGCGGTCCGGATCCCGGCCGACGACCTGGCCGGCGTGCCCACCGGCGCCACGGTGGAGGTCACCGTGGGCCGGGCCGTCGCTGCCGGGAGCACCGACGGGCCCACCGAGGGCATGGCCGAACCCGCTCGCGACGTGCTGGCGGCGCAGGTGCTCGCCCCGCCCGAGCCCGCCCCCGTGGAGGGGGCCGTCCTCGGCGCGAGCACCGCCGAGCACCGGGTGACCGTCGTGATGGCGGTCCCCGCCGGGGCCACCGCCGACGGCACGACGCTGTCCGACGTGGTCTCCACCGTCCGCGACGCCGTGGCGCCGTACTGGTCGGCCCAGTCCGACGGGGCCGTCCAGGTGGTCGTCGCGCGCGGGGTCGACCAGCTGGCCCTCACCAGCACCTGCGCGAGCCCTGCAGCGCTGTGGGACGAGGTCGCCGGACGCGTGGGCTGGGCCGCCGGCCCGCGGGAGCACCTGCTCGTGCACCTGCCCCGCACCGCCGCGGGCTGCGCGGCCGGGATGGCCGAGGTCCGCGACCTCGACGCGGGTGGCCGCATGTACGTCACCTACGACATGACCTCGATCATCGCCCACGAGCTGGGGCACAACCTGGGGCTCTCCCACGCCTCCGGGCTGCAGTGCGACGGCGCGGTGGAGAGCGGCACCTGCCGGGCCGCGGCGTACCGCGACCACTACGACGTCATGGGCGTCTCCTGGGACCAGGTCGGATCGCTGAGCGCCTACGAGGCCTCCTCCCTCGGGTTCCTGCCCGCGGGACAGCTCGTCAGCGTCAGCGCCGCGGGCGGGGCCGGCACCTACACTCTCAGCCCCGTCTCGGGCCGGTCCGGGGTCCGCGCAGTCCGGCTGACCACGCCCGACGGAGCCCGCTACTGGGTGGAGCACCGGCCAGCGGCCGGTGCCGACGCGTGGCTGGCCACGGCGCAGAACTGGCCGGGCCTCCAGCCGGGGGTGCTCGTGCGCCGGGAGACGACCAGCGCCGACCCCACGTTCCCGTCCGACCGGACGTTCCTGCTCGACCCCACGCCCTCGTCGGCCGCCGGCTGGGCCGGCGACTTCGAAGCCGCGGTCCCCGCGGGCTCGCGAGTGGTCCTCGGCGGGGGGGCGTGGTCCCTGGCCGTCTCCAGCGCCGCTTCCACGGGTGCGACCATCACGCTGCAGCCGACGGCGCTCAGCGGCTTCGTCCGCACCCCGGGCGACCCGGCGGTGTTCCTCGTGGCGGGTGGGCGGAAGCTGCCGGTGGACAGCATGGCTACCGTCGCTGCCTTCCGGCAGCTGGGGCAGGTCCAGTACGTGCCGCAGAGCCGGCTGGACGCGGTGCCGGTCGGCCGCCCCCTGCGCCGGACCGTCCTCGCTCCGGACGGCACGGTGTACTTCGTGGACGCCGGCACGCGGATGCGGGTGCCCACGTGCGGCCTGGTGGCTGACTACGGGTACGACTGCGCCACCCTCCCCCAGCTGGCGGAGGAGCAGGTCTCCCCCCTGTCCCGCGGCGTGGAGCTGACCGCCGGCTACCGCACGCCTGAGGGAGAGCTCTGGCTGGTCGAGCGGGGCCGTCGCCGACAGGTCCTCAGCGGCTCGACACCCGCAGCGGTGACCCTGACGCCGGCCGCTGTCGCGACCATGCCCGTGGCGCCCCCTGCGGCGGTGGACGGCACGTTCGCGAAGGTGCCGGGCTCAGCCACGGTGTACCGGCTGGCCGCTGGACGACGGGCTCCCGTCCTCACCTGGGGCGACCTCGTCGCCCTGTCGGGCCGGAGCGCGCCCACGATCGTGCCCATGACCGACGCGACCAGCGCCGCACTGCCCGTCGCACCCGCCGCGCTGGGCCCGGGCACACTGGTCAAGACGGCGTCCGACCCTCGCGTCTGGCTGGTGGACGGACTGCGGCGCAAGATCCTGCTGCGGTCCTTCACTCCAGCGCTGGAGGCCGGCCTGCGCACGTTCACCACGGTCCCCGACGACGCCCTCGCGCAGTACGCGCCGTCGGCCGCGGTGCTCTCCTCGTCCCTCCGCTGCGGCGGGACACCGCTCCTCAGCGCCGGTGGCGACCTGCGCCCCGTGACCGAGGTGGCGGCGACGGCCAGCGGGCTGGTGTTCACCGACCTCGACCCGTCCACCTGCGCCGCACTGCGTCAACCTGGGGCCGCGCTGAGCGGGGCCCTGCTCGTCAGGGCCTCGGGCCGGCCGGAGGTGCACCAGCTCGTGGCGGGCGGGAAGCGGCACGTGAGGACCTGGTCCGACGTGGTGGGGCTGGCCGGCACCACCAGCCCGGTGATCGCGGTGGTCGAGCCGGAGGTCGTGGACGCGCTCCCCTCGACCTGAGCCGGCTGGCGTCGGCGCTGCTGGATCGGCGCGCTTAGGGTGATCCGGTGACCGAGGGGCGGACCGGGCTGGAGCGCCCGCGGGCGCTGCTGGGCGTGCTCGGGCGCGAGCTGGTGAAGTTCGGCGCCGTCGGGGCGGTCTGCTTCGTCATCGACGTCGGCCTGTTCAACCTCCTGCGCTTCGGCGACGACGGGCCGCTGGCCGGCCGCCCGCTCACCGCCAAGGTCGTCTCGGCGTCGGCGGCCACGCTCGTGGCGTGGGCCGGGAACCGGTGGTGGACCTTCCGCCGCCGGCGCCACCCCGCGCTCCTGCGCGAGCTGGCGCTGTTCTTCGCCATGAACGGCGTCGCGATGCTCATCGCGGTGCTGTGCCTCGCGGTGTCGCACTACGTGCTGGGGCTGCGCAGCCCGGTGGCCGACAACCTCGCGGCGAACGTCGTCGGGGTCGCGCTGGGGACGGCGTTCCGGTTCGTGGCCTACCGCCTGTGGGTCTTCCGGGGCACGGACCCCGAGCTGGCCTCCGCGGCCGCCGGCGGCCCGGTGGTCGCCGAGGTCACCGCGGACGTCGCCGACCTCTCCGCCCGCGAGGCACCGGCCCGCACCTCCCGCTGACGGCGCGGCTCAGGCCGCGGGCAGGAACAGCGCGAAGGTCGCCGGGCGCGCGCGCAGCAGCTCCAGCCGGCCGCCCTCGGCGACCACGAGGTCGCGCGCCAGCGGCAGCCCGAGCCCGGTGCGGTCGGCGCCGCTGACCCGCCGCTCGAAGATCCGCCCGCCGAGCTCCTCGGGCACGCCCGGGCCGCCGTCGGTGACCTCGACGACCACCCACTCCCCGCCGCTGCGCGCGGTCACCCGGGTCGTCCCCCCGCCGTGCACGAGGCTGTTCTCCACGAGCGTGGCCAGCGCCTGGGCCAGCGGCCCGGGGTTGGCCCGCACCCGCAGCAGCTGGTGCCCGCCGTGCGGCAGCACGACGTCGAGGCGGCGGTGGGCCCGGGCGAAGGCCGGCGCCCACTCCTCGCGCTGCTGGACGAGGACGTCGGCCACCGGCACGGCCGCCGCCGGCTCGACCGGCAGCGCGCGGGAGCGGCGCAGGAGGTCGTCGACGACCTGCACGAGCCGCTCCACCTGCTCCAGCGCGATCCGCGCCTCCTCGGCCACCGGGCGCTCGGCGGTCGCGGCCTGGATCTCCTCCAGGCGCATCGACAGGGCCGTCAGCGGGGTGCGCAGCTGGTGGCTGGCGTCGGAGGCGAACTCGCGCTCGGCGGCCAGCCGCGCCTCCAGGCGCTCGGCGCTGCGGGCCAGCGCCAGCGCGACCTGGTCGACCTCCTCGATGCCGGAGGGGCGCGCCGACGCCGGCACCTGGCCCGCGCCGAGCCGCTCGGCCCGCTCGGCGAGGTCCACCAGCGGCCGCACGAGGTGGCGGGCCTGCACGAGCCCCACCGCCCAGCCCGCGGCGACCGCCCCGGCGGCGAGCGCCACGACGAGCACGACGAGCTGGACGTCGGCGCGCAGCAGCGCGGTGCGGGGCACGTCCACCTGCACGCGCAGCCCCTCGGCCGTGCTCGCCCGCCCGGTGATCGCCCGGCCCTCGACGAGCTCGCCGGCCTCCATCTCGTCCCCGTCGGGCAGCACCACGCGCACGTGCCCGGGCCACTGCGGGTCGGCGTCCAGGTAGCGCTGCAGGGGCACGTCGTCGACGCTCGCCCCCACCTGCAGCCGGGAGTCGACCGCCACGAGGACGGCGTCGGCGCGGTCCTGGACGCTGCTGCGCGCCTGGGCGCCCTGGAGCACCACGCCGGCGACGACCAGCGGGACGCCGAGGAGCAGGACCGCGAGGGTGACGGCGACCAGGGTCGCCGCCTGCACGCGCCGGTGCACGGGCGCTCGTCCGGCCGCCGTCAGTCCCGCTCGAAGCGGAAGCCGACGCCCCGGACGGTCGTGATGTACCTCGGCGCCGCGATGTCGTCGCCGAGCTTGCGGCGCAGCCAGGACACGTGCATGTCGAGGGTCTTCGTGGAGCCGAACCACTCCGGGCCCCAGACCTCCTCCATGAGCGCGTCGCGGGTGACCACCGCGCCCGCCTCGCGCAGGAGCACCCGCAGGAGGTCGTACTCCTTGGCCGCGAGCGCCAGCTCGGCCTCCCCGTCGGGCCCGGCCAGCCAGGCGCGGCGCGAGGCTGTGTCGACGCGCACGCCGCGCGAGGACAGGACCGCCTCCCCGCCGCTGCTCCCCTCCCCGCCGCGGCGCAGCAGGGCGCGCACCCGGGCGAGCAGCTCGGCCAGCCGGAAGGGCTTCGTCACGTAGTCGTCGGCGCCGGCGTCGAGGCCGACGACGGTGTCGACCTCCTCGGCCCGCGCGGTGAGGACGAGCACCGGCATGGTCAGGCCGCGGGCGCGCAGCCGCCGGCACACCTCCAGGCCGTCCAGCTCGGGCAGGCCGAGGTCGAGCACGACGAGGTCGGCGCCCTCGCCGGCGGCCGCGAGCGCGCCGGGGCCGGTGTCGCGGACGACGACCTCGTAGCCCTCGCGGCCCAGCGCGCGGGCCAGGGGCTCGGAGATGGCCGGGTCGTCCTCGGCCAGCAGCACGCGGGTCACACCGGTGATCGTAGGAGCGCTCACCGCACGTGGACGACGTCTCCCGCGGCGACCGGCACGAGCTGGGCGTCCGCCGCCCGCACGAGCAGCCGCCCGTCGTCGTCCAGGCCCTCCGCGGTGCCGGCCAGCACTCCTCCGTCGGGCAGGGCCACGCGCACCGGGCGCCCGAGCGTGGAGCACGCCTCGCGGACCCGGGCGACGAGCCCGCTGGCCACCGGGTCGCCGCCCGCGGCGGCCCACCGGTCGACCTCGGCGACCAGCGAGCGCAGCACCGCCCGCAGCACGGTGTCGCGGTCGGTGGTCGCCGCGCCCTCCAGGACGAGCGACGTGGCGGTGGGCACAGGCAGCTCCTCGGCGGTGGTCGAGGTGTTGAGCCCGAGCCCGAGGACGACCGCCCGCCCCGCGGGGTCGAGCTCGGCCAGCACCCCGCACAGCTTCCGGTCGCCGACGAGGACGTCGTTGGGCCACTTCAGCGCGGCGGGCAGCCCGACGACGTCGCGCACCGCGGAGACCACCGCGAGCCCGGTGAGCAGCGACAGCCACGACCAGCGCTCCGGCGGCACCGGAGGGTCCAGCTCGGCCGGGCGCACGAGCAGCGAGACCGCCAGCCCCGAGCGCGGCGGCGCGGTCCAGGTGCGGCCCAGGCGTCCGCGCCCCTCGGTCTGGGAGTCGGTGGTCAGCACCGACAGGTGCGGCCAGGCCGCGGGGTCAGCGGCGGCGCGGCGGAGGAGCTCGGCGTTCGTGGAGCCCACCGACGGCAGCACCTCCAGCCGCGGCAGCGGGCCGGCGGGGGCCACGAGCGCCGCCCGCAGCCGCTCCGCGCGCAGCGGAGGGCGGGACAGGTCCGACCAGGGGCTGCTCACGCCCCCACCCCACCACCTGGCCCCCCTTCCCCGCACTCCAGGCGGGAGGTGCGGGACGGGGAGGGCTGGCTACGGTGGGCCGGTGCCTACCGCGAGCCAGCTGACCGCCGCCGTCGCCGAGCACGGGGAGGGCCCCGTCTGGGACGCCGCGGGCCAGCGCCTGCTCTGCGTCGACATGAACGTCGGCGACCTGCTCGCCGTCGACGTCGCCGACGGGTCGGTGCGCCGCGCCTCCGTGGCCGACACCCTCGCCGCCCTGCGCCCGCGCGCCTCCGGCGGCTGGGTGGCCGCCGTCCGCCGGCGGTTCGCCGTGATCGAGGACGTCGACGCGCTGCTGGCCGGCACGCGGCCCGCCCGGATGCTCGAGCCCCTGTGGGACGACGAGGGGGTGCGGTTCAACGAGGGCGGGTGCGACCCGCAGGGCCGCTTCTACTGCGGCTCCATGGCCTTCAGCGCCGAGGAGGGCGCCGGCAGCCTGTGGCGCCTGGACCCCGACGGCTCCACGACCCGGGTCCTGGAGGGCGTGACGATCTCCAACGGCCTCGCCTGGACCCCGGACGGCTCGCGGGCCTACTACATCGACACCCCGACCGGCCGGGTCGACCTGCTCCACGTCGACCCGGGGACCGGCGAGGTGGCCGGCCGCGAGCCCTTCGCCACGATCCCCGAGGGCGTGAGCGGTGGAGGCGGGCCCGACGGCCTCGTGCTGGACGCCGAGGGCGGGGTCTGGGTCGCCCTCTACGAGGGCGGCGGGGTGCTGCGCTTCGACGCCGACGGCGCCCTGACCGAGCGGGTGGACGTGCCGACCCCGCTGGTCACCGCGGTGACCTTCGGCGGCCCCGACCTGGACGCCCTGTACATCACGACCTCCGCGCAGGAGGAGGACTCGGCCCAGGACCCCCTGGCCGGCGCCCTGTTCACCCACGCCCCCGGCGTCCGCGGCCTCGCCCCGCTGCCCTACGCCGGCTGAGCCGGCGACCGGATCCGGCCGATAGGCTCCGCGACCATGGCCAGCCCCCTCCAGCAGGGTCCCGCCGCTCCCCGGGGCGGCGCGCGGGACGGCTCCCCCGACCTCAGCACGACCGCCGGCAAGCTGGCCGAGCTGCACCGGCGCACCGAGGAGGCCCTGCACGCGGGGTCGCCCGCGGCGGTCGAGCGCCAGCACGCCAAGGGCAAGCGCACCGCCCGCGAGCGGATCGAGGCGCTCGTCGACCCGGGCAGCTTCGTCGAGACGGACGCCGTGGCGCGCTCCCGCTGGAGCGACCCGCAGCGCCAGGGCGAGCGCCCGCCCGGTGACGGCGTCGTCACCGGCTACGCCACGGTCGACGGCCGGCCGGTGTGCCTGTACTCCCAGGACTTCACGATCTTCGGCGGCAGCCTCGGGGAGGTGGTCGGCCAGAAGATCACCAAGATCATGGACATGGCCCTGCGCACGGGCTGCCCGGTGATCGGCATCAACGACTCCGGCGGCGCGCGCATCCAGGAGGGCGTGGGCGCGCTCGCCGGCTACGGCGAGATCTTCCTCCGCAACGTGCACGGCTCCGGCGTCGTCCCGCAGGTGTCGCTGATCATGGGCCCGTCGGCCGGTGGGGCGGTCTACTCCCCCGCGATCACCGACGTCGTCGTCATGGTCGACCAGACCTCCCACATGTTCGTCACCGGACCGGACGTCATCCGCACCGTCACCGGCGAGGACGTCGCGATGGAGGCCCTGGGCGGGGCCCGCACCCACGCGGCCGTCAGCGGCGCGGCCTCGCACATGGCCGCCAGCGAGGACGATGCCATCGCGTGGGTCAAGGAGTGGCTGGCCCACCTGCCGAGCAACAACCTCTCAGAGCCGCCCGTGCTCGCGCCGCTGGACGCCCGCGACCCGCTCGTCGTCACCGACGACGACCTCGCGCTGGACGTCCTCGTGCCCGACTCGGCCAACCAGCCGTACGACATGCACGAGGTGCTGGCGCACGTGCTCGACGACGGCGACTTCCTCGAGGTCTCCGAGCTCTTCGCGCCGAACGTCCTCATCGGCTTCGGGCGCGTCGAGGGGCGCAGCGTCGGGGTCGTGGCCAACCAGCCCTCCCAGCTCGCCGGCACCCTCGACATCGACGCCAGCGAGAAGGCCGCCCGCTTCGTGCGCCTGTGCGACGCGTTCGGGATCCCGGTGCTGACCTTCGTCGACGTGCCGGGCTTCCTGCCGGGCACCGACCAGGAGTGGAACGGCATCATCCGCCGCGGCGCCAAGCTCATCTACGCCTACGCCGAGGCGACGGTCCCGAAGATCACGGTCATCACGCGCAAGGCCTACGGCGGCGCCTACATCGTCATGGGTTCCAAGCACCTCGGCGCCGACGTCAACCTCGCCTGGCCGACCGCGCAGATCGCCGTGATGGGCGCGCAGGGCGCGGTGAACATCGTCCACCGGCGCACCCTGGCGGACGCCGCCGCGCGCGGCGAGGACGTCGAGGCGGTGCGCGCCGACCTCGTCGAGGACTACGAGCAGCAGCTGTCGAACCCCTACCTCGCCGCCGAGCGCGGGTTCCTCGACGCCGTCATCGCCCCGTCGGAGACCCGCGCCGCGATCGTGCGGGCGCTGCGGGCGCTGCGCACCAAGCGCCAGAGCCTGCCGCCCAAGAAGCACGGGAACATCCCGCTGTGAGCGACGACCCGGCCGGCGGCTCGCCGGAGCCCGTGCTCCGCGTCGTCTCCGGCGACGCGACCGCCGAGGAGGTCGTCGCCCTCGTGGCGGCGCTGGCCGCCGCCGTGCGGCGCCAGCAGGCGGGGCTCGCGCCGCCGGTGAGCACCTCGCGCTGGGCCGACCGCGGCGCCGCCCTGCGCGCGCCCCTGGTGCCGGGCCCCGGCGCCTGGCAGGCCGCCGGGTGGCGCTCGTGACCGCACGGAGGCCGGGCCGCGGGCCCCGCCGGGCGCCGGCCGCCCTGGCGCTGCTGCTGGCCTCGGTGCTGGTTCCGGTGCTGCTGCTCGCCGGCCCGGCGGCCGCCGAGGCGCCGTCCCGCCTGGACGACCAGATCACCGACACGGCCGACGTCCTCGACGAGTCCGCCGTGCAGGCCTCGCTGGAGGACCTGCGCACCGAGACGGGCCTCCAGCTGTGGGTCGCCTTCGTCGACAGCTTCGACGGCGCGGACGGCGACTCCTGGGCGCAGCAGGCGGCTGCGGCCTCCCAGCTGGGGGCGGGCGACGTCGTCCTCGCGGTGGCCGTCGGCGACCGCGCCTACGGCTGGTGGGGCGGGTCGGGCACGAACATCACCGACGCCGAGATCACCGCCCTCTCGACGCGGTCGGTGGAGCCGCAGCTCGCCGCGTCCGACTGGGACGGCGCCGTGGCCGCGGCGGCCGAGGGGCTCCAGGACGCCGAGCAGGGCGACGCCGGGAGCGGCGTCAGCGGGAGCGGCGGGGGCGGGGTGGGCCTCGGCTCGCTGGTGCTGGTCCTGCTGCTCGTCTTCGGCGGGGGCCTGGCGCTCC
>NZ_JBZYWI010000039.1:0-22735 GCF_058932755.1 Quadrisphaera sp. DVD1 | reverse complement strand
TCCTCCCGCGCGCCGGCCAGCTCGGGGCGGACGGCCAGCAGGGCACCGAGGACGGCGTAGCCGGTGAGCACCTGGGTGGCGCTGGCGACGTCGGTCCAGGCGGTGCCGAGCGCGACGACCGCCCCCATGACGATCGGGAAGTAGGCCTCGGCGTACAGCGGCCAGCCGCGCAGCGCCCCCCGCCAGCGGCCGGCGAGCGCGGTCTTCACGGCGATGACGAGCATCCCCAGCATCGACAGGGGCCAGAACGCGTCCATCAGCACGACGGCGGCCGGAGGCTCCTGGAAGAAGGCCGTGGACAGGACCGTGGACGCCGAGGCCAGGGAGAGCAGCACCTGCTCGACCCGCAGCATCGCGCGGGCCGCCCTCGAGGTGCCGGTCGCCCGGGTGCGCACCTGCACCGCCAGCAGGGCGAACAGCCCGATCTGGAAGGCCAGCCCGGACAGCTCGCCGACGGCCCCCCAGAAGGGGTCCGCGTTGTTCAGGCCGATGGTGAGGGTGGTCGCGGCCCAGACGGCGGTGCCGGCGGCCAGGACGACGCCTCGGCGGCGGACCCAGCCGGCGTCCACCGGCTGCCCCTCGGGTCGGGAGGCGGCCGGGGCGTCGGTGCGGGCCGGGGCGTCGGTGCGGGCCGGGGCGGTGGTGCGGCTGATGCTCATGGCGGGCTCCTCGTCGTGGGACGGGCACCGGGGTGGTGCCGCTGAGGACGACGCTGCCGGGCCGCGCGTCCCCGCCGTCAGGGGTCGGCGTCCCCGGTGCCGTCACCCGTGCGGTCCCGGACTTCCGGGACGTCCGACCCGGGACAGCGGGACGCCCGCGGTGCCACGATCGGCGCGTGGAGCGAGCGCAGGCGCCGCAGGGGCCCCGGCCGTGGTGGCGCCCGGTCGTCGGCTGCCTCGTCGTCGCGGCGGTGACCGCCTGCGTGGTGGTGAGCGCCCTCGTCGACGCCCGGGTGCCCGCGGAGCACGCCGGGCAGGTCGCCGGCGGCTCCGGATGGCCGACCGCCCTCACCGGGCTCCTCATGGCCGTGCCCGGTGCGCTCGTCCTCACCGGCTCCGCGGTGCCCGAGCGCCCGCGCGGCCACCCGGTGGCGTGGGTGCTGCTGGCGGGGGGCCTGGCCTGGGGGCTGGACGGGGTCGCCGCCTCCGTCCTGGGCCTCGCCACGCTCACGAGCCCCCCGGCCCCCGGCGCCGCGCTCGCCTTCTGGGTCTACAACCGCGCCGGCGCCTGGCTGCTGCTGCCGCTGCCCCTGCTCCTCCTGCTCCACCCCGAGGGCCGGCTGCCGCGCGGGCCCTGGCGCTGGCCCGCGCGGCTGAGCCTCGCCAGCACGGCCGCCCTGCCGGTGGTGCTGCTGGTCGTGCCGGCGTCCGTCGTGGGAGCGCCCGCGCTGCCCGCCCTCGCGGGTGTGGACCAGGACCTGACGAGCCTGCCCCTGCCCGCGCCGGTGTGGGAGGTGCTGCTGCCGGTGGCCCGGGCCCTGGTGCCGGTGAGCCTCCTCGTGCCGTTCGCCGTCCTCGTGCACCGCTCGCGCCGCGGTGCCGAGCGCCGGCAGACCCGGTGGCTGCTGTGGGCCGCGCTCGTCGCCGTGCTGGTCATGCTCACCGTGTGGCTGCTGCCCGAGGGGTGGAGCTCCGCGTCCCTGTCGGTGGCCGTGGGCGTCGTCTCGGCGGCGGTCGCCGTGGGCCTCCTGCGCCCGGGGCTCCTCGACGTCGACCGGCTGCTCGGCGGCACGGTGGTCTACGCCGCCCTGGCGGTCTCGGTGGTGGTCGTGGACGTCGCGCTGGTCGCCGCCGCCTCCGGGCCGCTCAGCGCCCGGCTCCCTGAGCGCGAGGCGGCGCTGCTGGCCGTGCTGGTCGTCGCCGCCGCCTACGGGGCGCTGCGCGAGCGGTGGTGGTCGCTGGTGCGCCGGGTGGTCCTCGGCGAGCGCCACGACCCGTACCGCGTGGTGTCGTCGCTGGCGGCCACGCTCGAGCGGACCCCGGGGGTCGAGGAGCAGCTGCTGGCCGTGGCCGAGGCGGTGGCGCGGGCGTTCCGCCTGGGCTGGGCCTCGGTCGAGGTCGACTCCGGGGACGGACGCCGCCTGGTGGTGTCCTCGGGCGAGCGCCCCGCCGCCACGCGGACCCTGCCGCTCTCCTACCGCGAGGCGCCCGTGGGCGCGCTGGTGCTGCCGGCGACCGGCGCGCGCAGCCGGCTGTCGGCCCGTGACGAGCGGCTGCTGGGCGACGTCGTGCGCCAGGCCGCGGTCGCGGCGCGGGCCGAGCTGCTCGCGGCGCAGCTGCAGCGCAGTCGCGAGCTGATCCTCACCGCGCGGGAGGAGGACCGCCGGCGGGTGCGGCGAGACCTCCACGACGGCCTCGGCCCGACCCTCGGGGCCGTCGTCATGCGGATCGACACGGTGCGCAACCTCGCCACCGACCTCGACCCGGGCGCCGACCGGCTCCTGCGCGCGGTGCGCGCCGACGTCGCGGGCGCGCTGGCCGAGGTGCGGCGGCTCGTGCACGACCTGCGCCCGCCGGCGCTCGACGACCTCGGCCTGCTGGGGGCCGTGCGCCAGCAGGCCGAGCGGCTGCGCGGGCCCGACCAGTCGCTGGAGGTCGTCGGCGGTCCCGGGCTGGGCGACCTGCCGGCCGCCGTGGAGGTGGCCGCGTACCGGATCGCCTCCGAGGCGCTGGCGAACGCGGCGCGGCACGCTCGCGCCTCGCGCTGCCGCGTGGAGCTCGACGTGCGCGGGGCGGCCCTCTTCCTCGAGGTCAGCGACGACGGGGTCGGCATCCCGGCGAGCGCGCCGGCCGGGGTCGGGCTGGTGTCGCTGCGCGAGCGCGCCCACGAGCTCGGAGGCCGGTGCGAGGTGCTGTGCCCGCCCGGCGGCGGCACCACCGTGCGGGCGTGGCTGCCGGTGGGCGGCGGCACCGTCCCCGCGCCGGGCTCCGCGCCCGAGGAGGAGGTGGCTCGTGCCCGAGCCGGTGCCTGATGCCGGGTCGGGTCCTGCCGACCGGCTGCCGCGCGTCCTCGTCGTCGACGACCACCCGCTGTTCCGGGAGGGGCTGGCGGCGCTGCTCGCGTCCACGCGCGCGGTCGAGCTGGTCGGCACCGCCGAGGACGGCGCGGCGGCACTGCGCGCGGTGGCCGAGCACGACCCCGACGTGGTCGTCATGGACGTCCAGATGCCGGGGGTCGACGGGCTGGAGGCCACGCGCCGCCTGCGCGACGGCGGGGCGCGCGCGGCCGTGGTGGTCCTGACGATGTCCGAGGACGACGCCACGGTCTTCGCCGCCCTGCGGGCCGGCGCGCGCGGCTACCTGCTCAAGGGGGCCGGCCAGGAGGAGCTCCTCCAGGCGGTCCGCACGGCGGCCGCGGGCGGGGCCGTCTTCGGGGCCGGCCTCGCGCGGCGGATGGCCGACTTCTTCGCCGCCGGGCCCTCGCGGCCGACGGCCGCCTCGGCCTTCCCCCAGCTGACCCGCCGGGAGCAGGAGGTGCTGGAGCACCTCGCCGAGGGGCGCACGAACGCCGCGATCGCCTCGGCGCTGTACCTGTCGCCGAAGACGGTGCGCAACGTGGTCTCCGCCGTCCTGGCCAAGCTGCACGCGGCCGACCGCGCCGAGGCGGTCGCCCGCGCCCGCGAGGCCGGGCTGGGCCGGCCCGGCTGAGCGCCCGCCCTCAGGCCTGCTGCGCCCCGCTGCGCAGGAGGCCGTAGGTGAGGCCGTCGACGAGCGCCTGCCACGACGCCTCGACGAGGTTGGGGGCGACGCCGACCGTCGTCCAGGTGTGCTGGCCGTCGGTGGTGTCGATGAGCACCCGCGTGGTCGCGTCGGTGCCCTGGTCCGCGTCGAGGATGCGCACGCGGAAGTCGGTGAGCTCGAGGTGCGCCAGCTGGGGGTAGGGGCCGCGGAGCGCCTGGCGCAGCGCGGCGTCGAGGGCGTTGACGGGGCCGTTGCCCTCCCCGGTGGAGACCACCCGCTCCCCCGCCGCGACGATCTTCACGGTCGCCTCGGAGGTCGGGCCGGTGCCCCGGCCGTGCTCGGTGAACGAGCGCCAGCTCTCCACCTCGAAGAACTGCGGGCGGGCGCCCTCGACCTCCTCGCGCAGCAGCAGCTCGAAGGACGCGTCGGCGGACTCGAACGTCCAGCCCTGCTGCTCCAGCTCCTTGACCCGGGCGGTGACCCGGGCCAGGACGTCGTCCCGGCCGGCGAGGTCGAAGCCGAGCTCGCGGCCCTTGAGCTCGATGCTGGCCCGCCCGGCCATGTCGGAGACGAGCATCCGCATGTCGTTGCCGACGTCGGTGGGGTCGGCGTGCTGGTACAGGTCGGGGTCGACCCGGATCGCCGAGGCGTGCAGCCCCGCCTTGTGCGCGAAGGCGCTCGCCCCCACGTACGGCGCGCGGGCGTAGGGCGGGTAGTTGGTGATCTCGCTGACCTGGTGCGCGATCCGGGTGGCCTCGCGCAGCCGCTCGCGGTCGAGGACGGGGCGGCCCATCTTCAGCACGAGGTCGGCGACGACCGTGACGAGGTCGGCGTTGCCCGTGCGCTCCCCGTAGCCGTTGAGGCAGCCCTGCACGTGCGTGGCACCGGCGCGGACGGCGGCGAGGCTGTTGGCCACCGCGCAGCCGCTGTCGTTGTGCATGTGGGCGCCCAGGCGCGCGCCGGTGGCCTCGAGCACCTCGGCGACGGCCGCCTCGACCTGGTGCGGCAGCATCCCGCCGTTCGTGTCGCACAGCACGACGGCCTCGGCCCCCGCCTCCGCGGCCGTGCGCACGACCTCCAGGGCGTAGGCCGGGTCGGTGCGGTAGCCGTCGAAGAAGTGCTCGGCGTCGAGGAACACCCGCCGGCCCTCGGCGACGAGCAGGCCCACGGTGTCGGCGACCATCGCGAGGTTCTCCGCCCCGGTGGTGCGCAGCGCGAGCTCGACGTGGCGGGAGTGGCTCTTGGCGACGAGCGTCACGACCGGGGTGGCGGCGTCCAGCAGCGCCCGGACCTGCGGGTCGCTGCCGGCGCGCGAGCCCGCGCGCCGGGTCGCGCCGAAGGCGGCGAGCTCGGCGCTGCGCAGGTCGAGCTCGCGGGCGGCGCGGGCGAAGAAGTCGGTGTCCTTGGGGTTGGCGCCCGGCCAGCCGCCCTCGATGAAGCCCACGCCGAGCTCGTCGAGGTGGGCGGCGATCGCCAGCTTGTCGGCGACCGACAGCGACAGCCCCTCCTGCTGGGCCCCGTCGCGCAGGGTCGTGTCGTAGACCTGGACGTCGTCCGGCTCGGTCGTGCTCATCGCTCGCTCCTCCGCGCGCTCAGACGAGGCGGTGCATCCAGCCGTGGGAGTCGTCCGCGCGGCCGTGCTGCACGTCGAGCAGCGCGGTGCGCAGCCGGGCGGCGACGCCGCCGTCCGGGGCCTCGGTGGTGGCGACGCGCTCGTCGCCGTCGACCAGGGCGCCGATCGGGGTGATCACGGCCGCCGTGCCGCAGGCGAAGACCTCGGTGATCTCGCCCGAGGCGACGCCGTCCTTCCACTCCTCCACGGAGACCCGGCGCTCGACCGGGCGCAGCCCGAGCTCGGCCCCCAGCGCCATGACGGAGTCGCGCGTGATGCCCTCGAGGATCGTGCCCGTCAGCTCGGGGGTGACCAGGGTGCCGTCGGCGTGGACGAAGAAGATGTTCATCCCGCCCAGCTCCTCGACGTAGCGCTGCTCGGCGACGTCGAGGAAGCAGACCTGGTCGCAGCCGTGCTCGGCCGCCTCCTGCTGGGCGACGAGGCTCGCGGCGTAGTTGCCGCCCGTCTTGGCCGCCCCCATGCCGCCGAAGCCGGCGCGCGTGTAGGTCCGCGAGAGCCAGATGGAGACCGGGCGCACGCCGCCGCTGAAGTAGGAGCCGGCCGGGGAGGCGATGACGAGGTAGTCGACCCGCTGCGCCGCCCGGACGCCGAGGAAGGACTCCGAGGCGAACATGAACGGGCGCAGGTAGAGGCTCGTCTCGCCGCCGCTGGGCACCCAGGCGGCGTCCGCCTCGACCAGCGCGCGGATCGACTCGACGAAGTCGTCCTCCGGCAGCTCCGGCAGCGCCAGGCGGCGCGCGGAGCGGGCGAGGCGCTGGGCGTTGGCGCGCGGCCGGAACGAACGGACCGAGCCGTCGTCCCAGCGGTAGACCTTCATCCCCTCGAAGATCTCCTGCGCGTAGTGCAGGACGGCGGCCGAGGGGTCGAGCTGCAGCGGCCCGTAGGCCTCCACGCGGGCGTCGTGCCAGCCGTCCTCCGCCGTCCACGTGGCGCGGGCCATGTGGTCGGTGAAGTGCTTGCCGAACCCGGGCGCGGCCAGCACCTGCTCGCGCTGCGCGTCCGAGGTCGGGGCCGGGTTCGGCCGGTGCTCGAAGACCAGCTGGCTGCTCATGCGCGGAACCGTAGTGGATCCCGCTGGGCGCTCGCCGAGCCGGGAGCCTCAGCCCAGGTGGGCGGCGATCGCGTCGCCGACCTCGGCCGTGCGCCGGCGCGCGGCGCCGCGCTGGGCCAGGTCGGCGGCCACGGCGGCCTCGACCGCGGCGGCCTGCTCCCCGAGCCCGAGGTGCTCGAGCATGAGCGCCACGGAGAGCACGGTGGCGGTGGGGTCGGCGATCCCCTGGCCGGCGATGTCGGGGGCCGAGCCGTGCACGGGCTCGAACATCGACGGCGCGGTGCGGTCGGGGTTGACGTTGCCGGAGGCGGCCAGGCCGATGCCCCCGCACACGGCGGCGGCCAGGTCGGTGACGATGTCGCCGAAGAGGTTGTCGGTGACGATGACGTCGAAGCGCGCCGGGTCGGTGACCAGGAAGATCGTCGCGGCGTCGACGTGGAGGTAGTCGACCGAGACCTCGGGGTGGTCGGCGCCGACGGCCTCGACCGTGCGGCGCCACAGGTGGCCCGCGTGGGTGAGCACGTTGTGCTTGTGGACCAGGGTCAGCTTCTTCCGCGGACGCGCGGCGGCGCGGGCGAAGGCGTCGCGGACGACGCGCTCGACGCCGAACGCCGTGTTGATGCTCACCTCGGTGGCGATCTCGTGCGGCGTGCCGACGCGCACCGCGCCGCCGTTGCCGACGTAGGGGCCCTCGGTGCCCTCGCGCACGACGACGAAGTCGACGTCGCCGGGCTCGGCCAGCGGCGAGCGCACGCCCGGGTACAGCCGGCCCGGGCGGAGGTTGACGTAGTGGTCGAGGGCGAAGCGGAGCTTGAGCAGCAGCCCGCGCTCCAGGACGCCGCTGGGCACGCCGGGGTCGCCGACCGCGCCGAGCAGGATCGCGTCGTGCTGGCGGACCTCCGCCAGCACGCTGTCGGGCAGCGTCTCCCCCGTGGCGTGCCAGCGGCGGGCACCGAGGTCGTACTCCGTCGGCTCGACGCTCGTGCCCGAGCCGGCGAGGGCGGCGTCGAGGACCTTCAGGCCCTCCGCCACCACCTCCGGGCCGATGCCGTCGCCAGGGACCACCGCGATGCGAAGGGGATCTGCCACGGCCGCGGAGCCTAGCGGCTGGACGGCCGCGCGCCCGGTGGCGGACCGGGTGGCAGGCTGGCGGGCATGGCCGTGGTGAAGATCAACGCGATCGAGGTGCCCGAGGGCGGCGGCGCCGAGCTGGAGCGCCGGTTCGCCGCGCGGATGGGCGCGGTGGAGGGCACCGAGGGCTTCCTCGGGTTCGAGCTGCTGCGTCCGGTCGCCGGGGAGAGCCGCTACTTCGTCTACACGCGGTGGGAGACCGAGGAGGCCTTCCGGGCGTGGTCGGCCGGCGGGGCCCGGGCGGCGCACGCCGGCGAGCGCGCGAGGCCCGTCGCGACCGGCGCCTCGCTGCTGGAGTTCGAGGTCGTCCAGCAGGCCGGACCGGTGCCGGCCACCGACCCGGCCTGAGGCACCGCGGGGCTGCGGGCGCCGCCGGCCGGCCTCACTCCGCCGGCGCCTCCTGCGGCCGCCGGTACGTGCGCCGGTAGGCCAGCGGCGACACCCCGAGCGCCGCGTGCAGGTGCTGGCGCAGCGAGGCCGTCGTCCCGAAGCCGGCGTCGGCGGCGACCCGCTCCACCGGGGCGTCGGTGGTCTCCAGCAGCTGCCGCGCCCGCGCCACGCGCTGCTGCAGCAGCCAGCGGGTGGGGCTGAGGCCGGTCTCCTGGCGGAACCGGCGCGTGAAGGTGCGCACGCTCGTCCGGGCGTGCGCCGCGAGGTCGTCGAGGCCCAGCGGCTCGGCCAGGTGCGCCAGGGCCCACTCGCGGGTGGACGCCGTCCCGCTGCCGCTGCCGGAGGGGACCGGCCGCTCCGTGAACTGCGACTGGCCGCCGTCCCGCCAGGGCGCGACCACGTTGCGGCGCGCCACCCGGTTCGCCACGGCGCTGCCGTGGTCCCGGCGGACGAGGTGGAGGAGCAGGTCGATCCCGGCCGCGACGCCCGCGGAGGTCAGCACCGCGCCGTCGTCGACGAAGAGGACGTCGGCGTCGAGGCGGACGGCCGGGAAGAGCCGGCGGAAGCGGTCGGCGTCGCGCCAGTGGGTGGCGGCCGGCCGACCGTCCAGCAGGCCGGCGGCCGCCAGGACCGAGGCGCCCGTGCACAGCGACACGAGGCGGGCGCGGCCTGCGGCGGCGCGCAGGACGCCGGCCAGCTCCTCCGGGACGTGGCCGTCGACGAGCGCCCGGCCGCCCTCGACCCCGGGGACGACCACCGTCTGCGCGCCCTCGAGGAGGGAGGCGTCGTGCTCGGGGTGCACCCAGAAGCCGTCGGCCGTGCGCACCGGGGCGCCGTCGAGGGTGGCGACGCGGACCCGGTAGAGCGGGTGGCCGCCGTCGTCCTCGGCGATGCCCAGCAGCCGGTGGGGCAGGCCGAGCTCGAGGCCGACGACGCCGTCCAGGGCGAGGACGGCCACCTCGTGCGGCACGGGCGCGGACATGGCCGGATCCTTGCACACGGTGGCCCCCCGGCCACTGGTGCGGCGGCCGGCGACCCCTCAGGATCGGCTCCGTGACCGTCTCCACCTCCGCGCGCCCCCGGCTGCACCCCGCCTGGGGGGTCGCCGCGGTGACCTTCCTCGCCCTGCTCGGTGCGGCCGCCTTCCGCGCCGTCCCGGGCGTGCTCATCGACCCGCTCCACGAGGAGTTCGGCTGGTCGCTGTCGACGATCTCGCTGGCCGTCGCCGTCAACCTCGCCCTCTACGGGCTGACCGCTCCGTTCGCCGCGGCGCTGATGGACCGGTGGGGCGTGCGCCGGGTCGTCGTGACGGCCCTGCTCGTCGTCGCGGTCGGCAGCGGCCTGACGGTGGGCATGACGGCGAGCTGGCAGCTCCTCCTGCTGTGGGGCGTGCTCGTGGGGATCGGCACCGGCTCGATGGCGCTCTCGCTCGTGGCGACGGTCACCGGGCGGTGGTTCGTGGCGCGGCGCGGCCTGGTCTCGGGCGTGCTCACCGCGGCCGGCGCCACCGGCCAGCTGGTCTTCCTCCCGGTCGTGGCCGGGATCTCGGAGCGGTGGGGCTGGCGCCCCGCGGCCCTGGGGACGGCGGCCGCCGCGCTGGCGGTGGTGCCGCTGGTGCTCTGGCTGATGCGCGACCGGCCGCGCGACCTCGGCGTCGCCCCCTACGGGGGGACGCCCGCCGACGACCGGGACCCGGTGGGCGGCAACCCGGCCCGCACCGCGCTCGCCGGGCTGACCGGGGCCGTGCGGACCCGCCCCTTCTGGCTGCTGGCCGGGGGCTTCCTCATCTGCGGCGCGTCGACGAACGGCCTCGTGCAGCCCCACTTCATCCCGGCGGCGCACGAGCACGGCATGCCCGTGACCACCGCGGCGGGCCTCCTGGCGGTCGTCGGGGTCTTCGACGTCGCCGGCACCGTGCTGTCCGGCTGGCTGACCGACCGGGTCGACCCGCGGGCCCTGCTGCTCGCCTACTACGCGCTGCGCGGGATGTCGCTGTTCCTGCTGCCGCAGCTGTTCGGCACGGACGTCCGGG
Organism: Quadrisphaera sp. DVD1; assembly: GCF_058932755.1. Taxonomy (NCBI): domain Bacteria; kingdom Bacillati; phylum Actinomycetota; class Actinomycetes; order Kineosporiales; family Kineosporiaceae; genus Quadrisphaera; species Quadrisphaera sp. DVD1. The sequence goes on along the minus strand of NZ_JBZYWI010000039.1, from coordinate 12,818 downwards.
CCAGCATGCTCGCGTTCATCGTCTTCTACGGCCTCGACTGGGTGGCCACCGTGCCGCCCACGCTGGCCCTGTGCCGGGCGCACTTCGGGACGCGGGCCCCGGTCGTCTTCGGCTGGGTCTTCGCCGCTCACCAGCTCGGGGCGGCGGGCGCCGCCTTCGGGGCCGGGGTCGTCCGCGACGTGACCGGCTCCTACGACGCCGCCTGGTACGGCGCGGCCGCGCTGTGCCTCGTCGCCGCGCTCCTGTCGATCTCGGTGCGCCGGACGCCGAGCACCGAGGCGCCGGGGACCACGGGACCGACCACGCCGACGGGCACGGCGACGCCGCTGGACCCGGTGCCCGCAGCCGCGGCGGAGGCCCACGGCTGACGCCCCGGCGGCGCGGCCGGACGGTCCGACGAGGTCGGGCGCCTCAGCCCACGAGCCGCGGGTCGGCCTCGCCCGTCTGCACGGCCCACATCTGGGCGTAGGCGCCGCCGCGCGCCACGAGCTCGTCGTGGGTGCCGGCCTCGGCCACCCGCCCCGCCGCCAGCACCCAGATCCGGTCGGCGTCGCGCACGGTGGACAGCCGGTGGGCCACGACGAGCGCGGTGCGCGAGGCGGTGACCGTGGCCAGCGACCGCTGGATGGCCGCCTCGGTCTCGTTGTCGACCGCCGACGTCGCCTCGTCGAGCACGAGGAGCGCCGGGTCGCGCAGGATCGCGCGGGCGAGGGCGATGCGCTGGCGCTGCCCGCCGGACAGGGTCTGGCCCCGCTCGCCCACGACGGTGTCGTAGCCCGAGGGCAGCGCCGCGATGAAGTCGTGCGCCTCGGCCAGGGCGGCCGCCGCGCGCACCTCGTCGTCCGTCGCGCCGGGGCGCCCGTAGGCGAGGTTGTCGCGCACCGTGCCGTGGAAGAGGAAGACGTCCTGGCTGACGTAGCCGATCGCGCCGCGCAGCGACTCCCACGACAGGTCGCGCACGTCCCGCCCGTCGAGCAGCACCTGCCCGGCGCGGGGGTCGGAGAAGCGCAGCACCAGGCGCAGCAGGCTGGACTTGCCCGCCCCCGTCGTCCCGACCACGGCGTGGGTCTGCCCGGCGGGCACCACGAGGTCGAGGCCCCGCAGCACGTCCGGGCCGTCGTCGTAGCCGAACCGCACGCCCCGCAGCTCCAGCGCCCCGCGCGCGGGCGCCGGCAGCGCGCCGGTGCCGGCCACCGCGGTCGGCCGCTCCTCCAGCAGCGCGAAGATGCGCCGCGTGGAGGCCATGGCGCGCTGGTAGAGGTCGAGGGTCTGCCCCAGGTCGGTCAGCGGCCACAGCAGGCGCTGCGTCATGAAGACGAGCACCGTGTAGAGGCCCACCTCGAGGCGGCCCTCCAGCACGAACCAGCCGCCGAGCAGGAGCGTGGAGGTGAAGCCGGCGAGGATCGCCATCCGGATCAGCGGCACGAACGCCGACGACGAGCGGATCGCCCGGCGGTTGGCCTCGCGGTAGGCGCGCGAGACGCGCTCCACGCGCGCGGACTCGCGCGCCTCGGCGGTGAACGCCTTGATCGTCGGCAGGCCGCCGAGGTTCGTCGCCAGCGTGGCGCTGACCTCCCCGGCCGCCTCGCGGACGTCGCGGTAGAGCGGCTCCAGCCGCCGCTGGAAGCGGATCGAGCCGAGCACGATGACCGGCACCGGCAGGAAGGCCAGCACCATCAGCTGCCACGACGAGGCGGCGAAGACCGCGCCGATGAGGACGACGGTCCAGGCCGTCCGCAGGATCGTCGAGGCCCCGACGTCGAGGAAGCGCTCGAGCTGGTTGACGTCGTCGCTGAGGACCGACAGCACCCGCCCCGGCGGCGTCCGCTCGTGCCAGCCGACGTCGAGGTCCTGGACGGCGCTGTACGCCTCGACCCGCAGCTCGTGCTCCACCGCCTGGGCCAGCCCGCGCCAGAGCAGCTGGGCGACGTAGTCGCTGACCGACTCCACCACCCACACGGCGACGTTGAGGGCGGCGATGACGGCGAGCTGCGCGAACCGACCGTCGATGCCGAGCAGCGAGGCGACGAAGGAGTCCTGACCGCGCACGACGACGTCGACGGCGATGCCGAGCAGCAGCTCCGGCGCGACGTCGGCCGCGGTGTTGACCGAGCTGGCCACGACCGCGCCGACCGCTCGGGGCCGGTGACGGCGGTGGTGGCGCCACAGGGCGCGCAGCGGGCGCTGGGTGCCGGGCTCCTGCCCGGCCGACGCGGGCGTGAGCACGCGCTCACCCTAGGGTCCGCGCCGAGCGCCCCCGGACCGTGGGAGCGTGGGCGCCGTGACCGGCGACCCGCGCCCCGCCAGCGACTCCCACGCCGCCCGCGACCACGTCGTGCTGCCGCAGAGCGACACCAGCGCCTACGCCTCCCTGCGCGAGCGGCCGGTCCCGCGCACCGAGCGGTACGCGCGCGGCCGGGCCCTGCGCGAGGCCGTGCCGCGCTCGTCGCTCGCCTCGTGGGAGCCCGCCGCCGACCGCCGCGACGTCGTCGCCCAGGTGCGCGAGGCGCACGAGGGCCGCCTGGAGAGGCTGGTGCCGGTGCGGGTCGCCCGGATGGCCGCGAGCCCGTACGGCTTCCTGCGCGGCACGGCCGGCGTGATGGCCGAGGACTTCGCGTCGCTGCCCGCCACGGGCATCGCGCCGGTCATCTGCGGCGACGCGCACGTGGGCAACATCGGCTTCTACGGCTCGCCCTCGCGCGACCTGGTGCTCGACCTCAACGACTTCGACGAGGCCCACCCGGGGAGCTGGGAGTGGGACCTGCGCCGGCTGGCGGCGAGCATCTGGGTGGCCGGCCGCGGCGCGTCGATGCGCGAGGACCAGTGCGAGGACGCCGCCCGGTCAGCGGTCGGCGCCTACCGCGACCACCTGTGGGACCTCTCCGGCCGCCCCCTGCTGGAGCGCTCCTTCGAGAGCCTCGACCTCGACCGGCTGCGGGCCAGCGCCTCCGACCGCGGCCTGCTGCGCGAGATCGAGCGCTCCGCGGCGCGGGCGCAGAAGCGCACGAGCGACCGGGCGCTGCCCCGCTTCACCGAGCAGCGCGACGGCGTCCGCCGCATCGTCGAGGAGCCGCCCCTGCTGACCCGGCCCGAGCCGGACGACGCCGAGCTGCTCGCCGAGGCCCTCGACGCGTACCTCGGCACGCTCGCGCCGCACTGGGCGCGCGTGCTCGGCGGGTACACGCTCGTCGACGTCGCGCACAAGGTCGTCGGGGTGGGCAGCGTGGGACTGCGCGCCTACGTCGCGCTCCTGGAGGGCAGCGACGAGGACGACGTCGTGTTCCTCCAGCTCAAGGAGGCCCGCCGGTCGGTCATCGCCCCGTTCGTGCACGGCGGCTCCGCCTGGCACGCCCACCAGGGGCAGCGCGTCGTCGAGTACCAGCAGGCCCTGCAGACCGTCTCCGACCCGCTGCTGGGCTGGACGACCGTCGGGGAGCACCAGTACTACGTGCGCCAGTTCCGCAACATGAAGGGCAGCGTCGTCCTCGACGACATCGACGCCGCGGCGCTGGCCGACTACGCGGGCATCTGCGGACGGCTGCTGGCCAAGGGGCACGCGCGCACGTCCGGCGCCTCGATGATCGCCGGGTACCTGGGGCGGTCCGACCACGCCGACCGGGCGCTCGCCGCCTTCGCCCGCGCCTACGCGGACCAGACCGAGCGCGACCACGCGCGGCTCGTGCGGGCCGTCGCGCACGGAGAGCTGGCCGCCGAGCCGGGGGCCTGAGGCCCGGCGGCCCGACGGCGCGGCAACACGGCGTTCACACCGTCGTGGTGCGGGCCGCGACCGGCAGGAGTAGACAGCCTGGATGGTCGCCGCGGCAGGGACGGAGCGCTCGGACGCGTCCGAGCTCAAGCGGTCCATCACGGGCCGGCTGCTCTTCTTCTACGTGCTCGGCGACGTGCTCGGTTCGGGCATCTACGTGCTCATCGGCCTCGTCGCCGGCGCCGTGGGCGGGGCGTTCTGGATCGCGTTCGCCGTGGGGGTGGCGATCGCGGCGATCACCGGGCTCGCCTACGCGGAGCTGGTCACGAAGTACCCGCAGGCCGCCGGCGCCTCCCTGTACGTCAACAAGGCGTTCCGCAGCCCGACGCTGACGTTCTTCATCACCATCTGCACGCTGTCGGCCCTCTTCGCCGCCTCCGGGTCGCTGGCCAGCGGGTTCGCGCGCTACTTCGGTTCGCTCTTCGCGGCCCCGCCGGCGCTGGTCGTGACGCTCGTCTTCGTGGCGGCCCTGACGCTCGTCAACTACATCGGCATCACCGAGTCGGTGGTGATCAACATGGTCATGACGTTCGTCGAGATCGCCGGCCTGGCCATCGTCCTGGTCATCGGCGTCGTCCACGTGGCGCGCGGCGACGCGGACTTCGGCGTCCTGGCCGAGTTCAGCACCGGCGACGCCAACCCGATCTTCGCGATCGTCGCCGGGGTGGCGCTGTCGTTCTTCGCCATGACGGGCTTCGAGAACGCCGCCAACGTCGCCGAGGAGACGGTCGACCCGTCCCGGACGTTCCCGCGGGCGCTCGTCGGCGGCATGCTCGCGGCGGGCGTCATCTACGTGCTGGTCGCCATGACCGCCGCCCTCGTCGTGCCGGTCGACACGCTCGCGGGCTCGGACGCCGCGCTGCTGGAGGTGGTCCGCGCCGGCGTCCTCCCCGTGTCGGTCACCCTCTTCTCGGTCATCGCCCTGGTCGCGATCACCAACACGACCCTCGTCTCGCTCGTGGCGCAGTCGCGGATCCTCTACGGCATGGGGCGCGTGGACGTCGTCCCGCGCGCCTTCGCCCGGGTGCACCCCACGCGGCGCAGCCCCACCGTCGCGCTGGGCTTCGGGTTCCTCGTCGTGGCGGGGCTGCTCGTCATCGGCGCGGTCGTCAACGCCGTGAGCGACGACGGCCTCGACGTCGTCGGCCGCCTCGCCACGGTGACCGTGGTCTTCCTCGTCTTCATCTACGCCCTGGTCATCGTCTCCGCCCTGAAGCTGCGGGGGCAGGACGAGACCCCGGACACCTACCGCGCCAGCACCCCGCTGCTCTACCTGGGCCTGCTGGGCAACGCGGTCCTGCTCGTCTACATCGTCGTCGACGACCCCGGCTCGCTGCTCTGGGTGGCCGGGCTGCTCGCCGTGGGCCTCGTGCTCTTCCTGGTCCAGCGCGCCACCGGAGGCCGCCGGCGCCCGTCCCGCCTCGGGGAGGAGTGAGCGTGCACGTCATCATCGCCACCGACGGCTCGCGGCAGTCGCTGGCCGCGGCCCGCCAGCTCAAGGGGTTCGCCGACCCCGCCCGGTTCACCGACGTCTCGGTGGTCGCGGTCGTGAGCCCGCTGGCCACCGTGCCCTTCGTCGACGAGATCAGCGGGTCCGACGCCACAGCGCCCCTGGACCCGACCGGGCTCAGCTTCCGGCGCGAGGCCCACTCCGCTGCCGCGGCGGTCGCGGCCGAGTTCGCCGACTGGCCGGCGGAGGTGCACCAGCTCGTGCTCAGCGGCTCCCCCGCCGCGGAGATCGTGGCCACGGCCCAGGACCTGCGCGCCGACCTCATCGTCGTGGCGAGCGGCAGCCGGGGGCTCAGCAGCACGGTGCTGCTCGGCAGCGTGGCGCAGCGCGTCCAGCACTCCGCGCCCTGCCCGGTGCTGGTCTCCCGCCCGCCGGCGACGTAGCGCCTGCGGGGGGACGGCGCTCCTCAGCCGGACGCGGCGCCCGGGCGCGGGTGGAGCAGCCGGAAGCGCTCGAGGACGACGGGCAGCTCCTCCACCGACGCCAGGCCGGCCGCGCGCGCCGACGCCGCGAAGAAGGCCGCGTGGTCGGCCCGCCAGGAGGCCAGGGTCGCCTCGCCCTCCCCCTCGGCGGCGGCGTGCTCGGCGTCCACCTCGGCGAACGGCACGACCTGCACCCGGGTGGTGCGGATCAGCGCCCGCGGCTGGCCCGCGCCGTCGAGGAGGATCGACAGGTCGCCCACGGCCGGCAGCGGCTCGTCCGCGGCGGCGTAGTCCGGCACCGCGGAGGCCGTCGCGGTCTTGCGCCCGGCCAGCACGAGGTCGAGCAGCCGGTCCGCCTGCGCGGCGTCGTCCCCGAAGGCCCAGGCGGGTGGGGCCACGACCGAGGTCGACGTCTCGCCGGTGACGACGCTGACCCGGCCGACGCCGGCGTGCGCGCGGGCCAGCTCCCAGAACTCGGTGACGTCCACGGCGGTGCTGCCTCCCGGTCGAGGGGTCCTGGTCGAACGGGTCGGTGCCGACACCGGCCCCGCCGCGCGAGCGCGACGGGGCCGGTGGAGGTGCGGACCGGGGTCAGCGCGCGGCGGAGCCCTCGACGTAGTCGCCGTCGGAGGTCTCGACCCAGCTCATGAGCTTGCGCAGCTCGCGGCCGGTCGCCTCGATCTGCGTGCCCTCCTGCTCCTGGCGAAGCCGCTTGAACTCCGGCGCGCCGGCGTCCTGGTCCTCGATGAACCGGCGGGCGAAGGTGCCGTCCTGGATGTCGGTGAGCACGTCCTTCATCCGCGCCTTGACCGAGGCGTCGATGACGCGCGGGCCGGAGACGTAGTCGCCGTACTCGGCGGTGTCGGAGATGCTCCAGCGCTGCTTGGCCAGGCCGCCCTCGTACATGAGGTCGACGATGAGCTTCAGCTCGTGCAGGCACTCGAAGTAGGCCACCTCGGGCTGGTAGCCGGCCTCGGTGAGGGTCTCGAAGCCCGCCTGCACCAGCGCCGAGACGCCGCCGCAGAGCACGGCCTGCTCGCCGAAGAGGTCGGTCTCGGTCTCCTCGGTGAACGTCGTCTTGATGCCGCCGGCGCGCAGACCGCCGATGCCCTTGGCGTAGGAGAGCGCCAGCGGCCACGCGGAGCCGGTCGCGTCCTGCTCGACGGCCACGATCACCGGGACGCCGCGGCCCTCGGTGTACTCGCGGCGCACCAGGTGGCCCGGGCCCTTGGGGGCGACCATGACGACGTCGACGCCCGCGGGGGGCTTGATGTAGCCGAAGCGGATGTTGAATCCGTGCCCGAAGAGCAGCGCCTTGCCGTCCGAGAGGTTCGGGGCGACCGACTCGTCGTAGACGTGGCGGGCCACGTGGTCGGGGACGAGCATCATGATCACGTCGGCCTCGGCGGACGCCTCGGCCGGGGTCACGACGCGCAGGCCCTCGGCCTCGGCCTTCGCCCGGCTCTTGCTGCCCTCCGCCAGACCGACGCGGACGTCGACCCCGGAGTCGCGCAGGCTCAGCGCGTGGGCGTGGCCCTGGCTGCCGTAGCCCAGGACGGCGACCTTGCGCCCCTGGATGATCGACAGGTCGGCGTCGTCGTCGTAGTACATCTCCGCCACGGTGCTGTTCTCCTCGGATCGGTGGTGTGGGTCTTGGGGTGGTGCTGCTCGGGCCCGGGCCTCAGGCGCTGCGCAGCGCCCGGTCGGCGATCGACCGGCTGCCGCGGCTGACGGCCACGACCCCGGACTGGACGATCTCGCGGACGCCGAACGGCTCCAGCACGCGCAGCAGGGCCGCGTTCTTCTCCGGGCTGCCGATCGCCTCGATGGTCAGCGCCTCGGGCGCGACGTCGACGACGTGGGCGCGGAAGAGCCCGACCGCGTCGACGACCTGCCCGCGGGTGGCCGGGTCGGCGCGGACCTTGACGAGCAGCAGCTCGCGCTGGACGGAGGAGTCCGGCTCCAGCTCGACGACCTTGAGGACGTTGATGAGCTTGTTGAGCTGCTTGGTCACCTGCTCCAGCGGGAGGTCCTCGACGTCGACGACGACGGTGATCCGGGAGAGGTCGGCGTGCTCGGTCGGGCCGACCGCCAGGGAGTGGATGTTGAAGCCGCGCCGGGCGAACAGCGCGGCGACCCGGGTGAGGACCGCGGGCTTGTCCTCGACGAGGACCGAGAGCGTGTGGCGGCTCACCAGCTCCTCCCCGTGGGGACGGAGGGGTCGGCGTCGCGGGCGTGCTCGACGTCGTTCTCGAGGCTGACCGACTCGTCGCGGTCCCACACGGGCGTGAGGTCGCGGGCGTACTGGATGTCGGAGTTGCTCACGCCGCTGGGGACCATCGGCCACACCATCGCGTCGCGGTGGACGACGAAGTCGACGACGACCGGGCGGTCGTCCACGCTCATCGCCTTGTCGATCACGGCGTCGAGGTCACCAGGGTCCTCGCAGCGCAGCCCCACGCAGCCGTAGGCGTCGGCGAGCTTGACGAAGTCCGGGATCCGCTGGCCCCGCGCCGCGCCGGTGCCGGTGTGCAGGTCGGTGTTGGAGTAGCGCCCGTCGTAGAACAGGGTCTGCCACTGCCGGACCATCCCGAGGCTGGAGTTGTTGATCACCGCCACCTTGATCGGGATGTTGTTGAGGGCGCAGGTGGCGAGCTCCTGGTTGGTCATCTGGAAGCAGCCGTCACCGTCGATCGCCCACACCGTGCTGCCGGGCATGCCGACCTTGGCGCCCATCGCCGCGGGGACGGCGTAGCCCATCGTCCCCAGGCCCCCGGAGTTCAGCCAGGTGCGCGGGTTCTCGTACTTGATGAACTGCGCGGCCCACATCTGGTGCTGGCCGACGCCCGAGGCGAAGATCGTCTCCGGCCCGGAGATCTGGCCGATGCGCTGGATGACGCGCTGCGGCGACAGCGTGCCGTCGTCCGGCTCGTCGAAGCCGAGGGGGTAGGTCGAGCGCAGCTGGTCGAGCTGGCGCCACCAGCCGCCCAGGTCGGCCCGCCGGCCGGCGGCGTGCTCGGCCGCCAGGGCGACGAGCAGCTCGCTGATGACCTCGCGGGCGTCACCGACGATCGGGACGTCGGCCCGGCGGTTCTTGCCGATCTCCGCGGGGTCGATGTCGGCGTGGACGATCGCCGCGTCCGGGGCGAAGGAGGAGAGCACCCCGGTGACCCGGTCGTCGAAGCGCGCGCCGAGGCTGACGATGAGGTCGGCCTTCTGCAGCGCCGTCACCGCCGCCACGGTGCCGTGCATGCCGGGCATGCCGAGGTTGGCGGGGTGGGAGTCCGGCAGGGCGCCGCGGGCCATGAGGGTGGTGACCGCGGGGGCGCCGGAGAGGTCGACGAGCTGGTGCAGCTCGCGGCTGGCCCCGGCCTTGATCACGCCGCCGCCGACGTAGAGCACCGGCCGCTTGGCCTCGGCGAGCATCCGCGCGGCCTCGCGCACCTGCTTGCCGTGCGGCCGGGTCACCGGGTGGTAGCCGGCCAGCTCCACCTTCTCCGGCCACTGGAACGTCGTCATCGCCTGCTGGGCGTCCTTGGTGACGTCGACGAGGACCGGCCCGGGCCGGCCCGTGGAGGCCAGGTGGAAGGCCTCGGCCACGACGCGCGGGATGTCGTCGGGGTCGGTCACGAGGTAGTTGTGCTTGGTGATCGGCAGCGTGATGCCGACGATGTCCGCCTCCTGGAAGGCGTCCGTGCCGATCGCGGTGCTCGCGACCTGGCCGGTGATCGCGACCATCGGCACGGAGTCCATGTGGGCGTCGGCGATCGCCGTGACGAGGTTGGTCGCCCCGGGGCCCGACGTGGCCAGGCAGACGCCGACCCGGCCGGTGGCCTGGGCGTAGCCCTGGGCCGCGTGCCCGGCGCCCTGCTCGTGGCGCACGAGGACGTGCCGCAGCGTGGGGCTGTCGAGGAGCGGGTCGTAGGTGGGCAGGATCGCCCCGCCCGGCAGGCCGAACACCACCTCGGTGCCGGCGCGCTCGAGGGAGCGGACCAGGCTGGCCGCTCCGGTCATCCGCTCGGGCTGCTCGCTGTTCCCTGGACTGCTCATCGGGTTCCTCCCGCGGGGACTGCTGTGGCGTGTGGGCATGCAAAGACCCTCCGGCCCTCGACACGGCGAGGACGGCGGAGGGTCGCGCGCGGCAGGTCGTCAGACGTCGGCGTCAGCTCGCGCGCTGCGCGAGTACTACCCGGACCGTGCCCATGGCGCGACCCTAGACCCGCACCGGCGCGCGTGTCAGCCCCAAGGGCACCCCGTCCCACATCGTGAGACGGGGTGCCCGAGGGGTGGGCACCTCAGTCGCAGACGGCCCCGCCGGACGCCGACCCGACGAGCTTGGCGTACTTGGCCAGCACGCCGCGGGTGTACTTGTGCGGCACCGGCGCCCAGCCCTGCGCGCGCTCGGCGAGCACGGCGGGGTCGACGAGGAGGTCGAGCCGCTTCGTGCCGACGTCGAGGCGGATCCGGTCGCCGTCGCGCACGTGGGCGATCGGCCCGCTGTCCACCGCCTCCGGGGCGACGTGCCCGACGCACAGGCCGGTCGTGCCACCGGAGAAGCGGCCGTCGGTGAGCAGCAGGACGTCCTTGCCGAGGCCCGCACCCTTGATCGCGCCGGTGATGGCGAGCATCTCGCGCATGCCCGGACCGCCCTTGGGGCCCTCGTAGCGGATCACCACGACGTCGCCGGCGGCGATCGTGCCGTCCTCGAGGGCGTCCATGGCGGCGCGCTCGCGGTCGAAGACCCGCGCGGTGCCCTCGAAGACGTCGGACTCGAAGCCCGCGGACTTCACCACGGCGCCGCCGGGGGCCAGCGTGCCGCCGAGGATGGTGATCCCCCCGGTCTTGTGGATCGGGTTCGAGATGGCCCGCAGCACTGCGCCGTCGGGGTCCGGGGGCGCGATGTCGGCGAGGTTCTCGGCGATCGTGCGGCCCGTGACGGTCAGGCAGTCGCCGTGCAGCAGGCCGGCGTCCAGCAGCGCCTTCATGACCACCGGGATGCCGCCGATGCGGTAGACGTCGGCCATGACGTGGCGCCCGAAGGGCTTGACGTCGGCCAGGTGCGGCACGCGGTCGGCGATCCGGTCGAAGTCGGCCAGGGTCACGTCGACCTCGGCCTCGTGGGCGATCGCCAGCAGGTGCAGGACGGCGTTGGTCGAGCCGCCCAGGGCCATCACCACGGAGATCGCGTTCTCGAACGCCTCCTTGGTCATGATCTGGCGGGCGGTGATCCCGTGCGCGAGGAGGTTGACCACGGCCTCGCCGGACTTGCGGGCGTAGCCGTCGCGGACGCGGTCGGTGGCCGGCGGGGCCGCGGAGCCGGGGAGCGACATGCCCAGCGCCTCAGCGGCCGAGGCCATGGTGTTCGCGGTGTACATGCCGCCGCAGGCGCCCTCGCTCGGGCACACCGCGCGCTCGATGGCGTCGACGTCCTCCCGGCTCATCAGCCCCCGCGCGCACGCGCCGACCGCCTCGAAGGCGTCGATCAGGGTGACCTCGCGCTCGCTGCCGTCCGACATCGTCGCCGTGCCCGGCAGGATCGAGCCCGCGTACATGAAGACGCTGGCCAGGTCGAGGCGGGCCGCGGCCATGAGCATGCCCGGCAGCGACTTGTCGCAGCCGGCGAGCAGCACCGAGCCGTCCAGGCGCTCGGCCTGCATCACCGTCTCGACGCTGTCGGCGATGACCTCGCGGGAGACCAGGGAGAAGTGCATGCCCTCGTGGCCCATGGAGATGCCGTCGGAGACCGAGATGGTGCCGAACTCCAGCGGGAAGCCCCGCGCGGCGTGCACGCCCTCCTTGACCGACTTCGCGAGCCGGTCGAGCGGGAGGTTGCAGGGGGTGATCTCGTTCCAGGACGAGGCGACGCCGATCTGGGGCTTGACCCAGTCGTCGTCGCCCATGCCGACGGCGCGCAGCATGCCGCGGCTGGCGGTGGCCTCCAGGCCGTCGGTGACGGCGCGCGAGCGGGGCTTGAGGTCGTGGCCCCCGGCGGCCGATGAGGCGCTGGAGGCGGAGCCGGAGCCGTTGCCCGGCAGGACGGTCGTCATGCCCCCAGTCTACGGAGCCGTAGGTGCCTGCTCAGCCGACGAGGTTCGCCGGCTCCTGGCCGTCCCGCAGCCGCTCGAGCTGGGCGCGGAGCATGGCCACGGCCCGCGGGCGCATCGCCGTGGTGTCGCCGCCCACGTGCGGGGTGAGCAGCAGGCCGGGCGCGCCCCACAGCGGGTGGTCCGCGGGCAGCGGCTCGGGGTCGACGACGTCGAGCGCGGCGGTGAGGCGGCCCTTCTCCAGCTCGGCCAGCAGGGCGGCCGTGTCGACGAGGGCCCCGCGCCCGACGTTGACGAGCAGCGCGTGCTCGGGCATCGCCGCGAGGAACGCGGCGTCGACGATGCCCCGGGTGGCGTCGGTCAGCGGCAGCGCCACGACCACGACCTCGGCCGTGGGCAGCAGCGCCGGCAGATCCTCGACGCCGTGGACGACGCCGTCGGCGTCGGTGCGCGCGCGGCTGGCCACGCGCACGAGGTCGACCTCGAAGGGCCGCAGCCGCGCGGCGATCGCCCCGCCGATGCCGCCGGTGCCGAGCAGGAGCACGCGCCGGTCGGCCAGCGAGCGCCGGCGCGCCGGGCGCCAGCGGGCCTGCTCGGCGTCGCGCACGGCGGTGTCGATGCCTCGCAGCGAGGCGAGCGCGAGCGCCACGGCGAGCTCGCCGGTGGAGGCGTCGTGGACGCCGGCCGCGTTGGCCAGCGGCGTGCCCGACGGCACCTTCGGGAGGATGCTGTCGACCCCGGCGCTGAGCGACTGCGCGAGCGCCAGCCGCGGCAGGTCGGCGAGCGCGCCCAGCGCGGTGGCCTTCGAGCCGTAGGGCAGGACGACGGCGCGCACCTGCTCGGCGTCCTCGCCGAGGGCCTCGCGGGGGTCGCTGCAGACGTCCCACAGCCGGGCGCGCACGCCCTCGGGCAGGGGCTGGACCAGGTCCATCCACTCGGCGTCGGGCAGGGTCACGAGCACGTCGTCGGTCACGGGCCCCATCGTGGCGCGCCTGGTGGTCCGGCGCTCCGCGGGGGAGGCTGGCGGCGTGCCGACGACGCCGAGGTCCCCGAGGACGCGCGCGGCGGCGCTCGCC
>NZ_JBZYWI010000038.1:0-22947 GCF_058932755.1 Quadrisphaera sp. DVD1 | reverse complement strand
CGGACGAGCACGGCGCGCCGGTGGCGGGCCGACCACAGCACCGCCCCGGGCACGTCCAGGCGCAGCAGGAGGGAGCGCTCCTCCCCGTCGGGCACCGAGCCCAGCACCCGGGCCAGGGCGGCGTCCCGGGCGGCCAGCTCGCGCACCCAGGCGGACGCCGTGGCGCTGGCGCGCACGTCGAGCACCCAGTGCTGCAGGGCCCAGGCCGCGAGCTCCTCGCCCGGCGCCGCGGCCAGGAGCGCGTCGGCGGGCACGGTCACCTCGGCCAGGCTCGACGGCGTCGCGGGCGGCTCGGCGGGGGAGTCGGCGTCACCGGCGGCAGGCGCAGCGGGGTGCGCCGCGGGACGCCGGGAGAACGGCGTCGTCACCGGGCGCGGGAGGGTGCCCACGCTCAGCCTCGCCTCGACCACCGCGCCTCCCCACCACGTCGCCACCGGACAGCACGACGGCCGCCCGGTCAGGACCGGGCGGCCGTCCACGCGAAGGGCCGGTCCGACAGTCGCCTCTCGGCGCGTGGCCGCTCGTGGCGGCGAAGGGTTGAAGCCCGGGGGACATGTACCGGACCGGCCACCGGGTACAAGGATCCCGGCGCCCGGAGCATTCCCGCGCGGCCCGCCGGCAGCGGCTCAGGTGACGGCGCGGCGCAGGCCGGCCAGGGCCTCGGCCAGCAGCGCCGGCCGCCGGTCCGCCGCGGCGTAGCCGGCGAGGAGCGCGCTGAGCCGGACGGCCAGCGCGCGCGAGCGCAGCTCGCGCGCGGGGTCGACGCTCCCGTAGGCCCCGAGCAGCGCCTCGCGCGCCGCTCCGGCGAAGGCGGCGTACGCGATCGCGAGGTCCACCGCGGGGTCGCCCCGGCAGACGTCGCCCCAGTCGATCACCCCGCCGACGCCGCCGGAGCCCGTCACGAGCACGTGCCGGACGTGGAGGTCCCCGTGGACGAGGACCGGGCGGCCGGCAGGTGCCTCCAGCGCCTCCGCCCGGCGCAGCAGCGCCTCGACCGCCGGGTCGGGCGACCAGACGCCGTCCGCCGCGAGCCGGTCGAGCTGGTCGAGGGTCTGCGGCAGGCGGGCGCGGGGCCAGGCGCGCCCCATCGGGTCGACCGGCAGCTCGAGCCCGGCCACGGCGTCGCTCGTGACCGGGGCGTGCAGGGCGCGCAGGAAGGCGCCGAGCGCGGAGGCCACCGCGGTGCGAGCGCCCTCGGGCAGGCCGCCGTCCGCCAGCTCGCGCCCGCTCAGGAGGCGGGCACCGGTGAACGGCCACGGCTCGTGCGGGTCGTCGTCGTCCGCGACGAGCTCGGGCACCGGGACCGGCAGGGGGAGCAGCGGGGCGACGAGCGGAAGGACGGCGAGCTCGCGCCGGACGCCGGGCAGCGCGACCGCCCGGCGCGGGAAGCGGAACGCCCACCGGCCGTCCACGAGGTGCACCGCGTTGTCCCAGCCCTCGCCGAGCGGGACGACGGCAGCGCCGCGCAGGGCGGGGAAGCGGGCGGCGACGAGCCGGGCCGCCCGCGCCGCGTCGGTGGTGCGCTCCGCCGTCCACTGGGGAGCCCCGGCCACGCACCGATCCTGGCAGCCGCCAGACCCGGCATGCACCGGGCGGAGCCGGTGTTGGACCGTGGGTGACGCCACTCCGCCTCGCCCTGCTCGGAGACTCCCTCGCGCACGGCACCGGTGCCGCCCGCCCCTCCGAGGCCCTCGCCCCGCGCCTGGCCGCGGCCCTGTCGGCCGCCGGCGTCGTCGCCGTCGACCGGGTGTTCGCGGTGCCCGGCGCGCGCAGCGCCGACCTCGCCGACCAGGTGGCGCGCGCGGCGTCCTGGCGCCCGGACCTGGCCGTCGTCGTCATCGGCGCCAACGACCTCGTCCAGCAGGTCTCCGTCGCCTCCGCGGCCGAGCAGCTCGGGCGCGCCGTCGCCGCTCTGCGGGCCCGCGGCGCCGACGTGCTCGTCGTCGTCGCGCCGGACCTCAGCGTGCTGGCCGCCGTGCCGGCCACCGGCCGCGGCTTCGTCCGGGCGGCCAGCACGCTGCTCCGCGAGGCGCAGGTCGACGCCGTGGTCACCGCCGGCGGGCGGGTCGTCGACCTCGCCCCGCAGCTGTCCTCGGCGTTCGCCGCCGACCCGGCCCTGTTCTCCGCCGACCGCTTCCACCCCTCCAGCGCCGGCTACGCGCTCATCGCCGGCGCGCTCGGCCCGGTGGTCGAGGAGGCGGCCCGCGAGCGGGCGTCCGTCGCCGACGGCGCCTGACCTCACCGTCCGCCCCGGCCCGCGGGGGTGTGCGGGGCGCCGGGGCGGGGTAGGCCGACGCCATGACCCAGGACCGGTGGCCATGACCAGGGACCGCACGCTCGGGCTCGTGCGCGAGGGCTACGCGTGGGCCCCGCGGCTGCGCGAGGGCGCGAGCGCGGTGCCGATCCGGTTCCTCGGCCGCCGCTCCGCGGTCGTCGGCGGGCCCGAGGGCGTGCGCCGCTTCTACGACCCGCGCCTGCGCCGCCGCGGCGCCTTCCCCCCGCCGATCAAGCTCGTGCTCTTCGGCCGCGGGTCGGTGCACGGGCTCGACGACGCCGAGCAGCACCACCGCAAGGCGCTCTTCCTCGACGTGCTGGGCCCCGCGTCCGTCGCGGCGCTGGGCGAGCGGGCCGAGCGCGAGTGGGACGCCGCCCTCGTGCGCTGGCGGGACGCCGACCGCGTCGTGCTCTACGACGAGGCCGTGAGGGTCATCGCCACGTCGGTGATCGGGTGGGCCGGGATCCCGGCCGCGCCCGCCGAGCTGCCCCGGCGCGCGCGACAGCTCGCCGCGGTGGTCGACGGGTTCGCCAGGCCCGGGCGCCCCTACGCCCGGGCCGTCGCCGCCCGGGTGCAGCTGGACCGCTGGGCGCGGGGCCTGGTGCGCCAGGTGCGGGCGGGGGAGCTGCACCCCGCCCCGGGCACGGCGCTGCACACCGCCGCCACGGCCCGCGACCTCCAGGGCGGGCTCCTGCCCGAGCGCGTCGCGGCGGTCGAGCTGCTCAACGTCGTGCGCCCGACGGTGGCCGTCGCCTGGTTCGTGGCGTTCGCCGGCAAGGCCCTGCACGAGCACCCGCAGTGGGGGGAGCGCATCGCCGCCGGCGACGACGCCGCGCTGCAGGCCTTCGCGCACGAGGTCCGCCGCCTGTACCCGTTCGTGCCGGTGCTGGCCGCGCGCACGCGCACGGCGCAGGACGTGCTCGGCGTGCGGGTGCCGCGGGGCGGCTTCGTCGTCCTCGACGTCCACGGCACCGACCACGACCCCGAGCACTGGCCCGAGCCGGACGCCTTCGACCCGGGCCGCTTCCTCGCCGGTCCGATCGACCCGGACGCGCTCGTGCCCCAGGGCGGTGGCGGCGCGGCGACGGGCCACCGCTGCCCCGGCGAGGGCGCCACCCTCACGATGCTCGCCGTCGCCGTCCGCGCCCTGGCCTCCTCGCCGCTGGTGGTGCCGCCGCAGGACCTCGGCGTCGACCTCGACGTGATGCCCGCCCGCCCCCGCAGCGGAGTGGTGCTGGCCACCGGGGGTACGGGGCACCCGTGAGCGAGCCAGCGCGCAGGCCCGTGGAGGTCCACCGCCCCGGTCAGGTCGTCCCCGTCAGCGGCATCTACCGCTGCGACGCCGCCGAGGACGACGCCCACGCGTACGAGTCCACCGACGTGCGGGGGCACCGCTTCCCTCCGCTGCCGCACGGGTGCCCCGGCCGGGGCTGGGTCCTGGAGCGCGCGGCCGCGCACCGCTGAGCCCGCCCCGCTGAGCCCGCCCCGCTGAGCCCGCCCCGCTGAGCCCGCCCGCTGAGCCCGCCCGCTGAGCCCGCGGGAGGTCAGCGGGCCGCGGGCGGAGCCGCGGTGCTGCTGCGCACGACGAGGTGGGTCGGCACGAGCTGCGTGCCGCGCTCGGTGTGGTGACCGCGCACCTGCCCGAGCACCCGCTGGACGCACCGGCGGCCGACCTCGGCGAAGTGCTGGTGCACCGTGGTCAGGGGCGGCAGGAAGGAGGGCGCCTCGGTGATGTCGTCGAACCCCACCACGCTGACGTCGTCCGGCACGCGGCGCCCGGCGTCGTGCAGCGCGCGCAGCACGCCCAGCGCCATCTGGTCGTTGGCGGCGAAGACCGCGGTGCACTCGGGGACGTCCGCGAGGCGGCGACCGGCCAGGTACCCCGACTCCGGCGTCCAGTCCCCGCGCAGCAGGGGCGGCGGCGTCGCGCCGGCCTCCCGCAGCGCGCGCTCCCAGGCGACGGCCCGCCGGCCGGCCGCGAAAGACTCGACCGGGCCGGCGATGTGCCAGACGCTGCGGTGCCCGAGGTCGAGCAGGTGCTCCACCGCGCTGCGGGCGCCCGCGTCCTGGTCGGTGCCGACCACGGCGTACTGGTCGCCGGCGTCGGAGTCGGCCACGACGATCGGCACGCCGTGCGGCAGCAGCAGGGCGTCGACGTCGAACCGCTGCTTCTCCATGACGACGATGACGGCGTCGACCACGTGCTCGGCGTGGGGGGAGGAGGGGGCCGGGGCGCCGTCGGTGAGCGGGGGCAGCAGCGTGATGGCGTACCCCTCGGCCAGGGCCGCGGTGACGATGGCCTCGAGGGTGCGCATGTTGCCCACGCTGGCGAGGGAGGACATGACGACGCCGATGGCGCGGAACTGGCCGCTCTTGAGCGCCCGCGCGGCGCTGTTGGGCCGGTAGCCCAGCTGCGACATCGCGGTCAGCACCTGCTGGCGCGTCTCCTCCAGGACCCCGGCGTAGCCGTTGGCCACGCGCGAGACCGTCTGCGCGGAGACGCCGGCCGCCTTCGCGACGTCGGCCATCGACACCCGGCGCGCCGGGCCGGGGACGAGCCGGCCGTCGCCGCCGGCGGACGTGCTGGCCGTGCTGGCCGTGCTGGTCACGATGCGCCTCCGCCTCCTCCGTGCTGCCCCGACCCTCCCACGCACGCGACGCGACCGCGCCCGCCGGATGATGGTTGCGCAAACATCGGCCTCCGGTCTACGGTGTTTGCGCTACCACCCGAACCGTCCTGGGCACCGTCGCTCAACACCAGCCAGCGATCGCGCGCCAGGACACCCCCTTCGAGAGGGACCGGACATGACAGCGTTGTCACAGCCCGTCGTGGTGCCACCACCCGGGCGGGCGAGGGGCGCCCGGCTGCGGCGCACCTGGGTGGGCTGGGGGTTCGTCGGGCCCTTCATGGCCGTCTTCGCCCTCGTCTTCCTCGCCCCGATCGTCTACTCGATCTTCCTCAGCCTCTTCCGCGACCAGCTCGTGGGCGGCAACGCCTTCGTCGGGCTGGACAACTACTCCGCGGCCCTCACCGACGCCCGCTTCTGGTCGTCCTTCAGCCGGGTCGCGCTGTTCCTCGTCGTCCAGGTGCCGGTGATGCTGCTCCTGGCGATGCTCGTCGCGCTCGCGATCGACAGCGCCCGGCTCTACGGCAGCGCGTTCTTCCGGATCGCCATCTTCCTGCCGTACGCGGTGCCCGCCGTGGTGGCCACCCTCATGTGGGGCTTCATGTACGGCACGCGCTTCGGGCTCGTGGGCAACATCAACGACGCCTTCGGCGTGAGCCTGCCGAACCCGCTCTCGTCGTCCCTGGTGCTCGCCTCGATCGGCAACATCGTCACCTGGGAGTTCGTCGGCTACAACATGCTGATCTTCTACTCGGCGCTGCGGGTGATCCCGCACGAGCTCTACGAGGCGGCCGAGATCGACGGCGCCGGACAGCTCCGGATCATCTCGGCGATCAAGCTGCCCGCCATCCGCGGGGCGATGGTCATCGCGACGATCTTCTCGATCATCGGCAGCTTCCAGCTCTTCAACGAGCCGAGCATCCTGCAGTCGCTGGCGCCCAACGCCATCACGACCTACTTCACGCCCAACCTCTACGCCTACAACCTGTCGTTCTCCGGCCAGCAGTACAACTACAGCGCGACCATCGCGATCATCATGGGGCTCATCACCATGGCCGTGGCCTACGTGGTGCAGCTGCGCGGCATGCGCAAGGGGGCGTGATGTCGACCCTCTCGCACGGTCCCGCCTCCCGCAGCGCCACCGCGCCGGGCCCCGCGCCGCAGAGCCCGGGCCGGCGCCCGGCGCGGCGCAGCGCCCCGAAGCTGCGCAGCCGGCGTCCTGCCCCCGGCTCCACCCGCCGGCCGAAGCGCAGCGTGCTGCTCACCGCGCTGACGGGGCTCGTGCTCGTCTACAGCCTGGTGCCGCTGGTGTGGCTGCTCATCAACTCCACGAAGACCCAGGAGGACCTCTTCTCCTCCTTCGGGCTGTGGTTCGAGGGCTTCGCCCTGTGGGGCAACGTGCGCGACACGCTGACCTACGACGACGGCATCTTCGTGCGCTGGCTGCTCAACACGCTGCTCTACGTCGTGGTCGGCGCCGGTGGGGCGACCTTCCTCGCGGTGCTCGGCGGCTACGCGCTCGCGAAGTTCTCCTTCCCCGGCAAGCGGGCGGTCTTCGCCGTGGTGATCGGCGCCGTGGCGGTGCCCGGCACCGCCCTGGCCGTCCCCACGTTCCTCATGTTCAGCCGGATGGGGCTGACGGACACGCCCTGGGCCGTGATCATCCCGTCGCTCATCAGCCCCTTCGGGCTCTACCTCATGTGGACCTTCGCCGCGCAGGCGATCCCCGACGAGATGCTCGAGGCGGCCCGGATGGACGGCGCGGGGGAGTTCCGCACCTTCTTCCAGGTGAGCCTGCCGCTGCTGGCGCCCGGGATGGTCACCGTCCTGCTCTTCTCCATGGTGGCGACCTGGAACAACTACTTCCTGCCGCTGATCATGCTCAAGGACCCGGACTGGTACCCCCTGACCCTGGGCCTCAACGCGTGGAACGCGCAGGCGGCGACCATCGGCGGCGACGCGATCTTCAACCTCGTCATCACCGGCTCGCTGCTCACGATCCTGCCGCTCATCGCGGCCTTCCTCGTCCTCCAGCGCTACTGGCAGTCCGGCCTCTCGGCCGGGAGCGTCAAGGCCTGAGGGCTCGACCCACCCCCGGTGCACAGGGCCCCTGTGCGCCTTCACGATGAAGTGGAAGGACACCCATGAGGACACGGAAGCGCGCGGTCGTTCGGACCGCCGCCCTGGGCGCTGCAGTCGCGCTGGGCCTGGCCGCCTGCGGGGGCGGCGGCGGAGGCGGGTCGACGGGGTCCTCCGGGAGCGCCTCGCCCGAGGACGTCGCCGCGGCCCTGGAGGAGGGCGGCGAGCTCACCGTCTGGGCGTGGGAGCCGACCCTCGAGGACGTCGTCACCAGCTTCGAGGAGGAGTACCCGAACGTCGACGTCAACCTCGTCAACTCCGGCACGGGCAACGACGCGTACACCGCCCTGCAGAACGCGATCAAGGCCGGCAAGGGCGTGCCCGACGTCGCCCAGATCGAGTACTTCGCGCTGCCGCAGTTCTCCCTCGCCGACTCCCTCACGGACCTGACGCCCTACGGCGCCGGCGAGCTCGAGGACACCTACACGCCCGGCCCCTGGAACGCGGTGCAGGCCGGCGAGGGCATCTTCGGCCTGCCGATGGACTCCGGGCCGATGGCGCTGTTCTACAACAAGGCGGTCTTCGACCGGCTCGGCGTCGCGGTGCCGACCACCTGGGACGAGTACGTCGAGGCCGGGCGCGCGCTGCACGCCGCGGACCCGAACGTCTACATCACCAACGACACCGGGGACGCCGGCCTGACCACCTCGATGATCTGGCAGGCGGGCGGTCAGCCGTTCCAGGTCGACGGCACGGACGTCACCATCGACCTGCAGGACGAGGGCTCGATGGAGTACGCCCAGACCTGGAACACCCTCATCGACGAGGGCCTGCTCTCCGAGGTCACCGGCTGGACCGACGAGTGGTACCAGGGCCTGGCCTCGGGCAGCATCGCCTCGCTGCCCATCGGCGCCTGGATGCCCGCGAACCTCGAGTCCGGCGTCGCGGCCGGCGCCGGGCAGTGGGCGGTCGCCCCGATGCCGCAGTGGGAGGCCGGCGCGAACGCCAACTCCGAGAACGGCGGCAGCTCCCTGACCGTCCCCGCGGCCAGCGAGAAGAAGGCGCTGGCCTACGGCTTCGCGCAGTACGCCAACGTCGAGGAGGGCGTCCAGATCCGGCTCGACGGCGGCGCCTTCCCGGCCACGCGCGCCGAGCTGCAGGACCCGGCGTTCCTGGACAAGGAGTTCCCGTACTTCGGCGGGCAGAAGGTGAACCAGGTGCTGGCCGAGGGCGCGACGAGCGTCGTCGAGGGCTGGTCGTACCTGCCGTACCAGGTCTACGCGAACAGCATCTTCAACGACACCGTCGGCCAGGCGTACACCGGCAGCGGCGACCTGGCCGCGGGCCTCCAGGCGTGGCAGGACGCGCTCGTGGACTACGGCAACGAGCAGGGGTTCACCGTCAACGAGTGAGCACGCGGTGGCCGTGGGCGGCCTCTGCGGACGCCGCCCACGGCCACCGGCCCCAGCACCGGCACCGCTCCACCCGCACCGACACCCCTGGAGGACCCCGATGGAAGACCGCCGACCCCACCGCTGGCTCCGCTGGCCCGAGGGCGCCGCTCCCGGCCGCATCGCCTTCGGCGCCGACTACAACCCCGAGCAGTGGCCGCGCGAGACCTGGACCGAGGACGTCCGGCTCATGCGCGAGGCCGGGGTCAACACCGTCTCCCTGGCGATCTTCTCCTGGGCGCGGATCCAGCCCGGCCCGGACACCTGGGACTTCGCGTGGCTCGACGAGGTGATGGACCTCCTGCACGCCAACGGCATCGCCGTCGACCTCGCCACCGCGACCGCCTCGCCCCCGCCGTGGCTGACCACGGCGCACCCGGAGATCCTCCCGGTCGACCGCGAGGGCCGGACGCTGTGGCCCGGAGCCCGCCAGCACTGGCGGCCGACCTCCCCGGTCTTCCGCGAGCACGCCCTCGCGCTGGTCACCGCGCTCGCGCAGCGCTACGCCGACCACCCGGCGCTCGCCGCCTGGCACGTCAACAACGAGCTCGGCTGCCACAACGTCTGGGACCACTCCGACGACGCCGCGGCCGCGTTCCGCACCTGGCTGCTCGAGCGCTACAAGACCATCGACGCCCTCAACGACGCGTGGGGCACCGCGTTCTGGTCCCAGCGCTACACCGCCTGGGAGGAGCTGCTGCCCCCGCGCCTGGCGGCCTCGCACCCCAACCCCACGCAGCAGCTGGACTTCCGCCGCTTCTCCTCCGACGCGCTCAAGGACCACCTGCGCGCCGAGCGCGACGTCCTCGCGCGGCTGACGCCGGACGTGCCGGTCACCACCAACTTCATGGTGATGAACGAGACCAGCGGCATGGACTACGCGGACTGGGCCGGTGAGGTCGACTTCGTCTCCAACGACCACTACGTCCTGCCCGGGCCGCAGGCGGCGGACGAGCTGTCCTTCTCCGCCAACCTCACCCGCAACATCGCCGGCGGCCGCCCGTGGTTCCTCATGGAGCACTCCACGAGCGCGGTGAACTGGCAGCCGGTGAACCTGGCCAAGGCGCCGGGAGCCATGGCCCGCGACTCCCTCACCCACGTCGCCCACGGGGCGGACGCCGTCTGCTTCTTCCAGTGGCGCCAGTCCGCCGCGGGGGCGGAGAAGTACCACTCCGCGATGGTCCCGCACGCCGGTGAGGACAGCGACGTCTTCCGCGACGTGGTCGCCCTGGGCTCCCTGCTCGGCGACCTGGCGGAGGTCACGGGCTCGCGCGTGCAGCCCGCCCGCGCCGCGATCCTCTTCGACTGGCAGTCGTGGTGGACCAGCGAGCTGGACTCCCACCCGACCAGCCGCCTGCGCTACCGCCAGGAGGCCCTGGACTGGTACTCGGCCTTCCTGGCCGCCGGCACCCGGGCCGACGTCGTGCCCCTGGGCAGCGACCTGTCGTCCTACGACGTCGTCGTCGCGCCGGTGCTGCACGTCGTGGGCGCCGAGACGGCCGCGCGCCTGGACGCCTACGTCGCCGACGGCGGCCACCTCGTGGTGACGTACTTCTCCGGCATTGTCGACGAGGACGACCACGTCCACCTCGGCGGGTACCCCGGAGCCCTGCGGGACCTGCTCGGCATCCGGATCGAGGAGTTCTCGCCGCTGCTCGACGGGCAGGCGGTGGCGCTGGACGACGGCACCGTCGGCACGCTGTGGACGGACCGGGTGCAGATCACCGACCCGGACACGACCGCGGTCGCCACCTACGCCGACGGGCTGCAGGCGGGCCGCCCGGCGATCACCCGCCGGCGACCCGCCGCCGGGTCGGCGACCTACGTCGGCACCCGGCTGGGGCCGCAGGGCCTCGGCCCGGTGCTGAGGGACGTCCTCGCCCTCGCCGGCGTCGGCGCCGACCTGCCCGAGGAGCTGGCGGGGAAGGTCGAGACCGTCGTCCGCGCCGGCGACGAGAGCGAGTTCGTCTTCCTCGTCAACCGCAGCGACGACGCCCTCGACCTCCCGGCGCCGCTGCGCGACGTGCCGGTCCTGGCGGCCTCGGGGCCCGCGGGCCAGGCCCCGACCCCCGGCGCGCTGGCCCCGCGCCAGGTGCTCGTGCTGCGGCGGCCGCGCACCACCGGATGACCGCTGGCGGGGCTGCGGACCTCACCGGGTCCGCAGCCCCGCGTCGCGCAGCGACATCGGCGCGACGAGGTCGCCGAGGAGCTCCCGCGACCACCAGGCCCCGCTCGCGCGCCGCTCCGCCGGGGTCGTGTACCGGTAGCGGTAGAGGCGGGCCCGCACGAACACCGGCGGGGACGACGGCGGGAACGGCGACGAGCGCAGCAGCCGCAGCGTGGCCCGGTCGCCCTCGAGCAGCCTGACGAGCAGGCGCCCCAGCCACGGCTCCCCGTAGCCGGGGCTGATGCCGACGAACCACAGGAGCCAGTCCAGGCGCAGGTGGTACGGCGCGACCTGCGGCGGCCGGCGGCGCACGTCGCCGGGCTTGCCCTTGAACTCGTACTCCCGCCACACCGCGCCCGCGCCGAGCACGGGGTCGTCGGTGCCCTCGACGACCACCTCGCGGCGGACGCGGGTGACCGAGCCGAAGGCGCCGTAGGTGTTGACCAGGTGCAGCGGCGAGAAGCTGGCGTTCATCGCCTGCCCCTTCGACAGCAGGTTGCGCACCGGCCACCAGCTCATCACCACCACGGCCGCGGCGAGGGCGACCACCAGCCAGGTGTGCCACGCGGGCGCGGCCAGGTCGCTCGGCGCCTGCACCGGCAGGACCGCCTCGAGCCAGCGGCCGTCGACCACCGGCAGGGCGAGGACCAGGGTCAGCGCGTTGAGCCAGGAGAAGTTGCCGCTGACGACGAGGTACGCCTGGGTGACGATCATGAACAGGGCGGCGACCGTGGCGATCGGCTGCGGCATGAGGAGCCCGAAGACGAGGACGAGCTGGGTGGCGTGGTTGACCACCACCTCCACCTTGTGCAGCGGGGCCGGCAGGTGGTGGAAGTACCAGCTCAGCGGCCCGGGCATCGGCTGCGTCTCGTGGTGGTGGTCGAGGCACGTGAGGTCGCGCCAGCAGCTGTCGCCGCGGATCTTGATGAGGCCGGCGCCGAACTCGAGCCGGAAGAGCAGCCAGCGCAGCGCCCACAGCACGAGGACGGGCGGGGCGACGTCCGCGGGGCCGAGGAAGATCGCCAGGAAGCCCGTCTCGAGCAGCAGGGTCTCCCAGCCGAAGGAGTACCAGGTCTGCCCGACGTTGACGATCGACAGGTACAGCCCCCACAGGACGAACCACGCCGCCATCCAGCCCGCCAGCGGCAGGCGGTCGGTCAGGCCGAGCAGCGCGGCCGCGGACAGCGCGATGCCGACCCAGCAGCACAGCGCGAAGAAGCGGTCGGAGTAGTGCCAGGCGAACAGGCTGGGGGAGCGGCGGAAGCCGACCCGGGCGACGAACCGGGGGATCGGCGTCAGGCCCCGCTCGCCGAGCAGCGGGCGGAACTGGCGCAGCGCCGCCACGAAGGCGATGAGGTAGATGAGCGCCAGGGCCCGCGTGAACACCAGCCGGCTGAGCCAGTAGCCGGGATCGGAGAGCCAGTCCACGTCTCGCCTCCTCGTGGGGCGCCTCGTCGTCACGCGGCATCCCGGCAGCGTCGCCCTGCGGTGCCGCTACCCCGCGCCAGGGCCACGACACGCGGCCCAACCAGGACGGTTGGGCACAAATCGTGACGAAGGGTTACGTTGATATCGCTCTCGGCGACTGCCGCGAGTACCCACGTGGCGCACGCCGAGCCCCTGCCGGCGCCCTGGGGTCTGCGATCCGCACGGCAGGGGACGGGGGAACCACTTCCGGGCGCCACCGCGCGTCCTCGGGGTGAAGCTCTGCGCCACGCGCGAGCCGGGTGACCATCCCACCCGAACCCGACAGCTCACCTCGCAGGCGTCGGAGAGGTGCACCTCTGTGTCCAACCGCCCCACCCGCCTTCGTCATGCCCTCCTGGCCCGGGCCGCCGCCGGCGCCCTGCTGTCCGCGGGGCTCCTCGCCAGCGCCGCACTCCCGGCCCAGGCGGCCACCGGCGCGGCCGTGGTCGACGTCGCCGACGACTTCCTCGGCACCCCGTACAGGTACGGCGGCACCACGCCCGCCGGGTTCGACTGCTCCGGCTACACGCAGTACGTCCTCGGCCGCGTGGGCGTCTCCCTGCCCCGCACCGCGAACGCGCAACTGCAGGCCAGCACCCGGATCTCGGCCGGCGAGGCCCGCCCGGGCGACCTCGTGTTCTTCACCAGCGGCAGCGGCCGCGCCTACCACGTGGCCATCTACGCCGGGAACGGCCGCATCTTCGACTCCCCCCGGGCCGGCAAGAGCGTGAGCCAGCGCGCCATCTGGACCAGCGCCGTCGTCTACGGCCGCGTCATCTGACCTGCCGGCCGCGTCGCGCCGCGCCGATCATGGACGACTCGGGGGTGCTGGGAGCCCGGCACCCCGGTCTCCTCCATGATCGGCGCGGCGCGGCCGCGGTGCCGGCGGCCAGGGTCAGCGGGCGGTCTCCGCGGGGGACAGCGCCGGCTCGGTGCCGCCGGACAGGGCCACGGAGGCCTGCTGCTCCTCGGCGCGGCGCAGCTCCTCGCCGGTCTCGGTGCGCAGGGGCACCTCCTTGATGAGCACGATCGCGACGAGGCTGATCACCGCGAGCACCGCGGAGATCAGGAAGACCCGCGCGGTGCCGTCCCCGTACGCGCCGCGGACGACGTCCGCGATCGGCCCGGGCAGCTGGTCGAGCCCGCCGAGCCCCGCCCCGCCGTCGGTGCCGGTGGCCTCGACGCCGAGGGCTCGCAGCCCCCGGCTGGTCAGGTCCGCCACGTGGTCGGCCAGCACCACGCCGAGCACCGAGACGCCGACCGTTCCGCCGAGGGAGCGGAAGAAGGAGACCATCGAGCTCGCGGCGCCCAGGTCGTTGGAGCGGACCGTGTTCTGCACGGCCAGCACGAGGTTCTGCATGACCATGCCCATGCCGAGCCCGAGGACCAGCAGGTACGCGAAGATCTGGAGCATCGGCGTGGCGTGGTCGATCGTGGAGAGCAGCGCGAACCCGGCGGCCATGAGGACGGCGCCGGCGACGATGTAGCGCTTCCAGCGGCCGGTCCGCGTGATGAGGATGCCCGACCCCATGGAGGCGATCATCGAGCCGATGATCATCGGCAGGCTGAGCAGGCCGGCCGCCGTGGGGGAGTACCCGCGGGCGATCTGGAAGTACTGGCCGAGGAAGACCGCGCCGCCGAAGAGCGCGACGCCGACGGCGATGCTGGCCGTCGTGGCCAGCGCCGTCGTGCGGTCTCGGAACAGGCGCAGCGGGATGATCGGCTCGGTCGCACGGGCCTCGGCGACCAGGGCGAGAGCGGTGAGGACGAGGCCGAGCGCGAGCAGGGACAGGGAGGTCCCGGAGCCCCACGCGAACTGGTTCCCGGCCAGGGTCACCCAGATCAGCAGGTCGCAGACCGCGCCGATGATGAGGGCGGCGCCCAGGTAGTCGATGCTCACCGGCCGCTTGATGGTCGGGATGTTCAGCGTGCGCTGGACGACGACGAGGGAGGCGACCGCCAGGGGCGCGCCGACGAAGAAGCACCAGCGCCAGCCCAGCGAGCTGTCGACGATGACGCCGCCGAGCAGCGGGCCGGCGACCGGAGCCACGGACATGACCACCGCGATCGGTCCGGAGTACCGACCGCGCTCGCGGGGGCTGATCATCGCGGCGATCACGATGATCACCAGGGACTGCAGGCCGCCCAGGCCGAGGCCCTGGACCGCCCGCCAGGCGATGAGGGTCTCCATCGAGTGCGACAGGCCCGCCATGATCGACCCGACGGTGAAGATGGTGATGGAGACCTGCACGAGCAGCTTCTTGCTGAACAGGTCCGAGAGCTTGCCCCAGATCGGCGTGGTCGCCGTCGAGGCCAGGAGCGTCGCGGTGATCACCCAGGTGTACTGCCGCTGGCTGCCGTCCAGGTCGCTGACGATCGTCGGCAGGGCGTTGGAGACGATCGTCGACGACAGCAGCGCCGTGAACATCGCCAGCAGCATCCCGGACAGGGCCGTGATCGTCTGGCGGTGCGTCATCCGGCCGCTGACCTCAGCGGGTGGGGCGTCGGTGGAGCTCAACAGGGTCCTCCAGACCTCGGGGGGGAAGCGGACGCCGCGCGGCGTCGCGGGACGGCGGCAGCCCGGAGGGCGGCCGCGGGCTCTCAGGGCAGCGGGGTGGGCGCCGGGGCGTTCGGCCCCAGGCGCCGGAGCAGCCTCAGCAGGGTGTCGGCGTCCTCGTCGCTCCAGCCGGCGAGGCTCTGGCACAGGCGCCGGGACTGCCGGGCGCGGTGGGCCTCCAGCACCCGTGCGCCCTCGGGCGTCAGCGCCAGGCGGCACGCGCGCCGGTCGTCGGGGTCGGGGCGGCGCGCGACCAGGCCCAGGTCCTCGGCGGCCGCCGCGTGGCGGCTGGCGGTGGGGGCGCCGGTGCCGCTGACCGCCGCCAGGTCGCCGACGCGGACGTCGCCGAGGCGGTGCAGGTCGGCCAGCAGGGCGAGGACGGCGGCCGGCGCCGAGCCCGGCCCCTGCCGGTCGCCGACGCGGACGGCGCGGACGACGTCGGAGAAGGCCTGGACCAGCTCCTCGGCCACTCGCTCGTCGACCACTGCGCCCCCTCCCGGTAGTTGAGGGTCGCAACCATACGCCAACAAGTTGCGATCGGCAACCAAACGCTGGGTCAGTCGACGCCGGCCTCCCGCAGCCGCTCGAGCAGCCGGGTCAGCTGCTCCACGTCCTCCGTCGGCCACTGCGCCAGGGAGGCGTGCCAGCGGTCCAGCCGCGCCTGGCGCAGGCGCTCGAGGCGCTCGCGCGCTGCCGGGGTCAGCGCCACGAGCCGGGCCCGCGCGTCGCGGGGGTCCGGCACGCGGGTCACGAGGCCGAGCCGCTCGGCGGCGTCGACCTGGCGGGTCACCGTGGAGCGGTCCAGGAGGAGCGCGTCGCTGAGCTCCGACGGGCGCATCGCCTCGGCGTGGCCCAGCACCGCGAGCAGCGGGTAGGCCGTGGGGTCCAGGCGCGGGTGGAGGCCGTGCGCGAGGTCGCGCGCGGTGGCCCGCGACCGCTGCCACAGGTCGGCCAGCACCGCCTCGAGGTCTCCCAGCGGGCTCGGCGTGGAGGCGTCGTCGCGCATGCCAGCAGTCTCCCCGGACCGTCGAGGGCGGAGCGCGCCGCCCGCGCCGCCACGACGGGCAGCCCCCGGGGGCGCCCTGGCAGCATGCGCGCCATGACCGACGCCGCCACCGCAGCCGCTCCGGCCCCGCAGGTCCCCCGCTTCGACGTCGAGGGCCAGGTGGCTCTGGTCACCGGCGCCGCGCGGGGCCTGGGCCGCGCCGTCGTCCTGGCCCTGGCGCACGCGGGCGCCGACGTCGCCCTGGGCCTGCGCGACGCGGACGCCGACGCCGGCCTGGTGGCCGAGGTGAAGGCGCTGGGCCGCCGGGTGCTCCCGCTGCAGCTCGACGTCAGCGACCTCGCGCAGGTGCGGGCCGGCGTCGACGCCGTGGTCGAGCGCTTCGGCCGCCTCGACGTCCTCGTCGCCAACGCCGGCATCGCCCCCGGCAACCCCGCCGAGGACGTCACCGAGGCCGACTTCGACGCCACCGTGGCGGTCAACGTCAAGGGCACGTTCTTCACCGCGCAGGCCGCAGGGCGCGCGATGATCGCCCAGGGCGGCGGGCGGATCGTGCTCATGGGCTCCCAGGCCGGCGCGGTGGCCCTGCCGGGGGAGTCCGTGTACTGCCTGTCCAAGGCCGCCGTCTCCCACCTCGCCGCCTGCCTGGCGGTGGAGTGGGGGCGCCACGGCGTCACCGTGAACTGCGTCGCGCCGACGTTCATCCGCACCCCGGGCACCGAGGCGGCGCTGTCCGACCCGGCGTTCGAGGCCGACGTCGTCGAGCGGATCGCCGGCCTGCACCGCATCGGCGAGCCGGTGGACGTCGCGGGCGCCGTCCTCTACCTGTGCTCGCCCGCGGCGTCCCTCGTCACCGGGCACACCCTGCTCGTCGACGGCGGCTGGACCGCCCGGTGACCCGCTGACCCGCTGGCGTGCGGTGGGCTAGGCGTCGCCCATGACGAGGCCCTCGATCTCGTGCTTCTGCGTGATCGGGGTGAGCTCGTCGACCACCGGGCACCTCAGGTGCGCGCGCACCTGCTCGGGCAGGGCGTCCCAGTACCGCCGCGTCACCGCGAGGTCGTGGTGGGCGGCGTTGCCGGCCCCCGGCGCGTCGATGCCGAGCACGAGCACGGGCCGGGACTTCTCCGACTGGTTCGCCGTGCCCCGGTGCAGCGTCAGCGCCGAGCGCGCGGAGACGTCGCCCATCGAGGGGTACCTGCGCACGGCCCGCTCCTCGTAGCGGCCGTAGTACTCCTTCGGCGGGAACATCTCGTGGTCCCAGTGCTCGTCCGGAGCGTCGTACTGGGTGCCCAGGGCGATCTCGAACGGGCCCATGTCCGGCTCGGTGTCCACGCCGGTGAGGTTGAACGCCAGGGACGTGTACCGGCGCTCGGTGAGCGTCTCGGGCGGGGACGGGAAGTCCCGGTGCCACGGCTGGTCGCGCGCGCCGGCGAAGGGGATGTCGAAGCCGACCTCGACGATCTCGTAGTGCGGCCCCAGCACGCTCTCGCACACCGAGGTCACCCACGGGTGGGTGACGAGGTCGACGAACCCGCGCAGCTGCTCGGGGTGGATCTCGACGTAGTAGCGCTTCGTGCCGCGCCCGACCGCGCCGCGCGGGCGCGAGCGCGCCTCGGCGAAGGCGACCTCGATGTCCTCGCGCATCGCCTGGGCCCACTCGCGGGTGAAGGCGCCCTTCTGCGCGGTGGCGCCGTCGCGGTGCAGCGCCTCGAGCTGCTCGGGCGTGACGGGCGTGGTGACGGGCGTGGTGGACGCGGTCGCGGTCATTCCAGTCCTCCTCGACGGGTGACGACGCACCCGAGTGTTCTCCTCCCGGCGCGCCGCGGCCAGCGCAGGGCGAGCGCCGGCTCAGGCGACGCGGCCGCCGTCCAGGCGCACCACGCGGTCCGCGCGCGCGACGCTGTCGGGCCGGTGGGCGACCATCAGCACGGCCCGGCCCTCCAGCGCGCGGTGCAGCGCGGTGTCGACCAGCGCGGCGGTGGCGGGGTCGAGGGCCGAGGTCGCCTCGTCCAGGACGACCACCTGCGGGTCGGCGAGGGCGACCCGGGCCAGCGAGACGAGCTGGCGCTCACCGGCCGACAGCGCTCCGCCGCCGTGGCCCACGGCGGTGCCGACGCCGGAGGGGAGCCCCTCGGCCCAGGCGCGCAGCCCGATCCGGTCCATCGCCCCGAGCACGTCGGCGTCCGAGGCGTCGGGGTGGGCGAGCCGGACGTTGTCCGCGACGCTGCCGCGCACGAGGTGCCCCTCCTGGGGGACCACGACGACGGCCCGCCGCAGCTCCTCGGGAGCGAGGTCGCGCAGGTCCGTGCCGCCGAGGGTGACGCGGCCGGCGTCCGGGTCGGCCCAGCGCGCGGCCAGCGCCGCCAGCGTCGACTTCCCCGCCCCGCTCTCCCCGACCAGGGCGACCACCTCGCCGGGGGAGACGACCAGGTCGACGCCGTCGAGCACCCACCGGCCGGGGCCGTAGCTGAACCGGACGCCGTCCACGGCCAGGGTGCCGTCGGCCGGCACCGGGAGCGGGTCCTCGGGTGCGTCGAGGGAGGGCGGGAGGTCGAGCAGCGCCACCACGCGCCCGAGGGCGGCCCGCGCCGTCTGCACCTGGTCCAGGACGTCGGCGAGCTGGCTCACCGGCAGGTACAGCGCGACGGTCGCCAGGACGGCCGCGCTGACCGTGCCCACCGAGGCGGCCCCGACGGAGACCAGCGCCGCGCCGACCGTCAGCGTCGCCAGCGCGGCGGCGGACTGCACGGCGATGACGACGGGGAAGAAGGCGTTGCGCGCCCGGGTGCCCTCGCCGTAGCGGTCGACCACCTGCTGGTTCGCCGCCCCGTAGGCGGCGGAGCGCTCGGCCTCGCGCCCGTGCCCCTGCACGACGCGGACCCCGACGAGGCTCTCGCGCATCAGCCCGAGGGCGGCGCCGAAGTCGCCGCGGTAGCGCGGGTAGACCACCGTGGTGCGGCGCAGCAGCCGGCGCGCGGACCAGCCGACGACCGCGAGCCCCAGCACGGCGACCCCCGCCAGCGGGAGCGAGAGCCGGGCGAGCACGACGGCGGCGAGGACGAGCACGGCGCTCGCGCGGACCAGCACCGGCAGGCTCAGGCGCGCTGCCTCGCCGAGGACCTCCAGGTCGCCCGTGGTGCGGGAGAGGACGTCGCCGCGCCCGAGCCGGCTCAGCTGCGGCGGGGTCAGGGCCAGCACCCGGGCCAGCGCCTGGCGCCGCAGCTCGGCGAGGACGGCCTCGGCCACCGCGCCCCACAGGCGCAGGCGCACCGCGGTGACGGCGCCGGCGACCGCTCCCAGCACCGCGATCCCCACCGCGGCGCGGTCCAGCGCGCCCGTCCGGCCCGCCAGCACCCCGTCCACGGCCGAGCGCACGAGCAGCGGCGCGGCGGTGGCGGCCAGGGCGCCGACCCCGACGGTGGCGGCGAGCACGAGCACGCGGACCCGGTGGGGCCGCAGCAGCGCGCCGACGTGGCGCACCACCGCCCGGGCGCTCGGCGTGGGCAGGGGCGCGCTCACGCGCAGGCCCGGTCGTCGCCGGCAGCGCCGCACAGGCTGCGGTACAGGGCGCTGGTGGCCAGCAGGTGCTCGTGCGCCCCGTCGGCGACCACCCGGCCCCGGTCCAGGACGACCACGCGGTCCGCCAGGCGCAGGGCCCCGGGCCGGGAGGTGGCCAGCACCACGGTCACGCCCTGCGCGGCCTCGGCCAGCCCTGTCACGACGGCGTCCTCGGTGGCCGGGTCCAGGGCGGAGGTGACGTCGTCCAGGAGCAGCACCGACGCCTGCGCCAGGAGGCCGCGGGCCAGGGCCAGGCGCTGGCGCTGCCCGCCGGACAGCCGGCCGCCGCGCTCGCCGACCTCGGTGTCGTAACCGTCCGGCATCGCGCTCACGAAGCCGTCCGCCTCGGCGGCGCGGGCCGCGCGGCGCACGCGCGGCAGCGAGGCGCTGGGGTCGGCGAAGCGGATCGCGTCGCCGACGCTGCCGGCGAAGAGCACCGGCTCAGCGACCAGGGCCACGCGCGAGCGCACCTCGGCCAGGTCGGCGTCGCGCACGTCGACGCCTCCGAGGAGGACCCGCCCGGCGTCGACGTCGTACTGGCGGGCCAGCAGGCGCAGCAGCGTCGACTTGCCCGAGCCCGGAGGCCCCACGAGCGCCACCCGCTCCCCGGCGCGCACGCTCAGCGCGACGTCCTCCAGGACCGGCGCGCCGCCGTGGCCGAAGCTGACCCCGTCCAGCGCCACCGGCAGGGCCCGGCCCGGCGGGAGGGGCACCGGCTGCCCAGGGAAGTCCAGGACCGGCTCGGCGGCCAGCACCTGCGCGATCCGCTGCGCCGAGGCCAGGGCCGCCTGCACGGTCGCCACCCGCTCGCCCAGCACGCGGGTGGGCGTGGCCAGGAGGACGACGTAGGAGGTGGCCGCGACGAGCTCGCCGACGCTGAGGTCACCGGCGAGGACCAGGCGCCCGCCGACGAGCACGGTGAGGGCCAGGACGAGCAGGGGCACGGCGTCCAGGAACGGCTCGACCCCGGCGTTGAGGCGGTGCACGGCCAGGCCGCGCCGCTGGACCTCGGCGGTGTCGCGGGCCACGGCCGCCTCGCGGGCCCGCTCGGCGCCGATGCCCTGGACGACGTCGAGGCCGGTGACGGTCTCGTCGATGCTCACGGTGACCGCGTCGACGGCCTCCTGCAGCGCCGTGGTGCGGGCGCGCTGGCGCGGAGCGGCCCAGGCCATGAGCAGGGTCAGGGAGAGGAGGCCGCCCGAGACCAGCAGCGCCACGCGCCCGTCCAGCACGGCCAGCAGGACGGTGACGCCGACCAGGGTCACCGCGAAGGCGACGGTGTGGGCCAGGGAGTCGAGCAGCCGGCCGACGCGCTCGACGTCGCTCGTGGCGCGGGCCAGCAGCGAGGCGGGCGGGACGCGGTCGTGGAACCGGGCGTCCAGGACCAGCGAGCGGTCCAGGAGCCGCTGGCGCAGCAGCGCCGAGGACTCCGCGAACGAGGCGGCCGCGTGGCGGTGCCGCACCAGGGCGGCGAGCGCCTCGACCGCCCCCAGCGCGGCCAGCACCGCGCACCAGGTCAGCAGCGCCGGCACGTCGCCCGGGACGACGCCGTCGTCGAGGGCGCGGCCGAGCACCAGCGGCGCCAGGGCGGCGCCCCCCTGCCAGACCAGGCCCGCAGCGATCCCGAGGGACAGGTGCCGGCGGGTGCTCCACGCCGTCGACAGCAGCAGGTGGACGGCGGAGCGGGGGAGGACGGAGGGCGGGGAGGGCACGGCAGGGCCCGGGGGCGGGGCGCAGGCGATGACGGGGCTCCTGGGTCGGACCGGTGTCCCGCAGCACCTACCCCGTGCGAGCGCGCCCACGCGCCCCGGGGCGTGCGTGGGGGCGCACGCCCCGGGGCGCGCGGGCAGGACGCCGCCGCCCGCGGGGTGCGCGCCTCAGGTGGTGGGGATCCAGACCCGCATGGCGCCCGGCCCCCGGTTGGCCCAGCGGAAGTACGGGATGGCCCGCACGGTCGTCGGCGCCGCCGCGCTCCCGGGCTCCTCGGCGGCGTACAGCGACCCGGGCAGCGACGTGAGCGCGGTCGCCGGCCCGACGAGGGTGACCGGCACGCCGAGCTCCTCGATCCCCTCCGCCGGCTGCGGCGGGGCGGCCGGGTCGATCCGCACGTCGTCGACCTCCACGCCGTCGGCCTGGTCGGCCTGCTCGAGGGCGTAGACGAGGGGGCCGCGCGCGATCGCCACGCAGCCCCGCACGGCGTCCACCCGGGGGTGGGCGCGGACCAGGCGCACCGCCATGCCCAGCTCCAGGTGCACCTCCGTGCCCGCCTCCCAGCGGCGGTGCAGCCGGACGTAGCCGTCCGCGTCGGCGGCCACGGGCGCGGGCTCGCCCGCGATGGTCAGGCGGGGGTCCTCGGCCCACTCCGGCAGGCGCACCGACAGCGTCCACTCGCCGCCGCCGCCGTCGACGACCAGGTGCACCCCGCCGTCGTAGGGGTAGCCGGTGGTGACCGCGACCCGCACCGGCCGGCCGTCCGGCGCGGTGGCGCTCACGGTGCCGGGCGCCAGGAGGTGCAGCTGCACGCCGCTGTCGTCGCCGGTGGCGACGTAGTCGTGCAGCGAGGCCAGCAGGCGCGCGAGGTTCGGCGGGCAGCAGGCGCAGGCGTACCAGGAGAGCCGCTCCGACGGCGCGTCCTCGGTGGAGCCGTCGTGGCCGGGCCGCAGGTGCAGCGGGTTGGAGTAGAAGAAGTGCCGCCCGTCCACCGACGTGGCTCCGGCGATCCCGTTGTAGAGGGCTCGCTCCATCTCCTCGGCGTAGCGCCCCCGGCCGGTGGCCAGGAGCATGCGCCAGTTCCACTGGAAGCTGGCGATGGCCGCGCAGGTCTCGGCGTACGCCCGGTCGGCGGGCAGCTCGTAGGGGTCGCCGAACGCCTCGTCGCGGTGGCGGGAGCCGTGCGCGCCGGTGATGTACGTCTTCTGCGTGAAGGCGCTGGTCCACAGCTCCTCCATCGCCCGCAGCAGGGACTCGTCGCCGGTCTCGAGGTAGACGTCGGCGACCCCGGCGGCCAGGTACAGCTGGCGCACGGCGTGCCCGGTCGCCTCGGTCGCCTCCCGCACGGGCGCGTGGTCCTGCAGGTACTGCGCGCCGAAGCGGTGCTCGGCGAGCAGGCCGCGCCCGCGCAGCTCCACGATCCGCGACGCCAGCGCCAGGTACGGCTCGTGGCCGGTGTGCCGGTAGAGCTCGACGAGCGCGGTCTCCACCTCGGGGTGCCCGTCGATCCCCTCCTTCGCGCCCTCGCCGAACTCCGCGACCAGCAGGTCCGCGAGCCGGCGCGCGACGTCGAGGAGCTCCTCGCCCGCGCCGGTGCGCGCCACGGCGACGGCCGCCTGGAACAGGTGGCCGGCGCAGTACATCTCGTGGCTCTCCTCCAGATCCAGCCAGCGGCGGTCCGGGTGGACGCCCTGGATCCAGGAGTCGAGGTAGCCGTCGTCCTCCTGGGCCGCGCGCAGGAGCTGCGTCGTCTCCTCCAGGAAGGAGCTCCAGTCCTCGGCGCCCGAGCGGCCGTGCTCCCAGCCCACGGCCTCGAGCGCCTTGTAGATGTCGGAGTCGGCGAACCAGAACCCGGTGAAGTCCGCGTCGGAGCGCCCGAGCAGCCGACGCAGGTTGTCGAGGTTCCCTGCGCTCTCCAGGTTGGCGAGGCAGTGGTCGATCGTCGCCGTGCGGTTGAGCTCCTGCAGGGACCCCAGGAGACCGCGGGGGTCCAGGCGCACGTCCCGGTGGTCCAGGGGCCGCAGCACCGCGCTCGACGTCGCCGTGGGCG
>NZ_JBZYWI010000037.1:0-24545 GCF_058932755.1 Quadrisphaera sp. DVD1 | reverse complement strand
CACCCGGTGACCCAGGTCCGCCATGCACGCCGCGTGCACCGCGCCCAAGTAGCCCAGACCCACCACACCCACCACGAGCGGCTCGGTGCTGGCTGGTGCGGGAGTGCTGCTCACGGGGGCGTCCGCCATGGTGTTCCCTCTGTCGGTGGTCGGTCAGGTGCGGGCACGGGCCTGCACCTGCGACGGTAGCGTCCGACCTGCCGTCGACGCCGGTCGTGCGGTGCCCCGAAGACCCGATCGGCGCATCGGCCGGGCGCTGTGGTGGCGGGCCGCGACTCAGCGCCCCTAGGGGCTGCACGGGTGACGCCGGACCCCCGCGCTTCCCCTCGTGGCGCCGCCGCGCCACCATGCTCCCTGCATCGCCGCGCACGAGGAGGATCCGTGGGTCTGTCCGTACTCCTCGTCGTGCACGACCTGTCCAACGGCTGCATGGCCCGGGCCCGTGCTCTGACCGAGGTGCTGGAGCTCCTCGGCCACCGGCCGCGGACCGTCTCCGCGTGGGGCGAGGAGCTGTGGCCACCTGCCCAGGGGACGCCCTTCGCGGCCTCCGCCTCGCGCCTCGACCGGCGGGGGGTCGTGGACGCCGTCGCCGGGGTCGACCTCGTGATCGCCGTCAAGGTGCTGCCGCACAGCCTCGGGCTCGCCCTGCGGGGAGCGGTGCGCCACGGCGTGCCGATCATCGCCGACGTCGACGACCCCGACGTGGAGGCCCGGACCCAGTGGGCGCCGGCGACGGCGGTGGCGTCCCAGGTGACTCGCCACCCCCGGCACTACCTCGACCTGCGCGCGCTGCGCTGGGCCGCCCGCCGCTTGACCACCACGGTGTCCAACCCCGTGCTCCAGGGCATCTACGGCGGGGAGCTGGTCCCTCACGCCGTGCCCGACCGCGGTGCCGGTCAGACGCACACCAGCGACCGTCCGCTCCTGTCGTTCATCGGCACCGTCGGGCCGCACAAGGGTGTGGACCTGCTCCGGGCCGCCACGGCGAGGCTCCACGAGGAGGGCTGGAGGCTCCTCGTCACGGCCGACGCCCCCGCGGACGCACAGCCATGGGAGACGTGGACCGGTCCCCGCGTGCCCGACAGCCGAGCCCTCCTCCTGCGCAGCGACGTCGTCGTCATCGCCTCGAGCCCGCCCGACCAGGCAGCGGGCCACGGGCTCCAGGCCGACTACGCCCGGGCGCAGCTGCCCCTGAAGCTCATCGAGGCGATGCTCGCGGCGCGCGCCGTCGTCGTGTCCGACTACGGCCCCCTCCCGTGGGCGGCGCACGCGGCTCCCGTCGTCCCCGCCGGAGACGTCGACGCCCTGGTGGCGGCGCTCCGTCCACTGGCGGACCCGGCGCGGCGCAACGTCCTGGGCGGGCAGCTGCGCGAGGAGGCGCTCGCCCGCTACACCCCCGCTGCCGTGGCCCCGGCGCTGGAGCGCGCGATCACCAGGGCGGTGACGAGCTCCCCGTGGCCGCGCTGGTCGGCGCAGGCACGACCGGCGCGCACCGCCGGGCGCCCCCACGAGGCGGAAGAAGCGCGCCCAGGAGGGTGAAGCTCGTCGCCCGTCGTCACCAGCGCTCGATCCCGCGCGGGGAGCCTCATACGATGCTCGGGTCACCCGAGGGTTGGAGGTCAACCGTGCACGACCACGACGTCGACGAGCACGCCCCGTCCGCTGCGCCCGTCACCGGGCTGCTGGACCAGCTGCGCGAGGACCGCGAGGTCAACGGCGGCCTGTCCCGACCGGGGTTCCAGGCCATCGCGCTGCACCGGTTCACGAACTGGGGCCGCCAGGAGGCACCTCGGTGGTCGCGCCGCCTCTGCAGAGCCGTCTCGAGGGCCGCGTTCGTCCTCGTCCGCAACGTGTACGGGATCGAGCTCCCCGCCTCCGTCGCCCTCGGGCGCAGGGTGAGGATCGCCCACCAGCACGGCATCGTCATCCACCCCGGGACCGTCATCGGTGACGGGTGCATCATCCGCCAGGGGGTGTCGCTGGGAGCCGCGGCCGGCGACGCCGGCCGCTTCCACGACCAGGCCCCCTCGCTCGGCGACGGCGTCTCGCTCGGCGTGGGGGCGGTGGTCGTCGGAGGGGTCCACCTGGGTGACGGCGCCATCATCGGGCCGAACGCGACCGTGCTCACCAACGTCCCGGCTGGCGCCCGGGTGCTGGCCCAGCCGCCACGGACGGTGGCCTTCCCCCCGGCCGTGGCCCAGCGCGAGAGGGAGCTCCGTGACCGCTGACGCCGACGCCCGGCAGTCCGCGGGGTCCCTCTCCGACTTCCCCTCCAGCCGAGACCTCCTCACCCGCGCCCGTGGGCTCGCAGGCAGCGGCGATGTCGTGGGAGCCGCGAGGGCCCTCGCCGAGGTCGCCGTCGTGACGAAGGACCTGCCCGCCTGGCTCGCCGCAGCCAGCGCGATCGCCGAGCTCCCCGGGGAGGAGTGGGCCCGCCGGCAGGTGCGGCTGGCGGTCCTGGGCAGCCACACCACCGGCCACCTCGTCCCAGCGCTCGTGACGGCTGCGGCCGCGGAGGGGCTGGCGCTGGATGTCTACGAAGCCCCCTACGGCCAGTTCCAGCAGGAGGTGCTGGACCCGGCCTCGGGCCTGGCGACCTTCCGCCCCGACGTCGTCCTGCTGGCCGTCGACGCCCGAGCAGTGCGGTTCCCGGCCATGTCGTCCTCGCCGGCGGAGGACATGGCCGCCGAGGTCTCCCGCTGGACCTCGCTCTGGTCGGTGCTCCGCGAGCGGCTCGGCGCGACGGTCCTGCAGCTGTCGTTCGTGGCTCCCGTGGTCGACCCCTTCGGCAGCCTCTCGCTGACCCTGCCGGGCTCCCGGCGCCGGCAGGTCCGTGCGCTCAACCTCGCGCTCGGCGACGCCGCACCTGATGGGGTGCACCTGGTCGACGCGGAAGCCGTAGCTCTGCAGAGCGGTCTTCGCGCGTGGAGCGACGACCGCTACTACTTCCGCTCCAAGCACGCCATCGGGCTCGGCGCGGTCACGGCCGTCGCGAGCGAGGTCGCGCAGGTGCTGTCCGCCTCGCTGGGGCTGGGGCGCAAGGTCGTCGTCCTCGACCTCGACGGCACGGTCTGGGGAGGCGTCGTCGGAGAGGACGGCGTGTCTGGGATCACCATCGGGGACGGCCCCGCTGGCGAGGCCTTCCAGGCCTTCCAGAACTACCTCGTGTCCCTCCAGCAGCGGGGCGTGCTGCTGGTCGCCGTGTCCAAGAACAACCCCGACGAGGCTCGCGCACCCTTCGAGCAGCGACCGGAGATGCGACTGTCCCTGGAGCACTTCGCGGACTTCCGGGCCTCGTGGGACCACAAGCCCGACGCGATCCGGCAGGTCGCTGGAGATCTGGGGCTCGGCCTCGACAGCTTCGTCTTCGTCGACGACAACCCCGTGGAGCGCGAGGCCGTGCGCCGTGCGCTGCCCCAGGTGGGGGTGGTCCCGCTGCCGGTGGAGCCGTCCGGTTACGTCGCCGCCCTGGCCGCCTTCCCCGGCATGCAGACGGGCGCGCTGACCGCTGAGGACGCCCGCCGGACCGAGCAGTACCGCAGCCGCGCCCACGTCGCTCGCCTGGAGGCGACGGCGGGGACGCGCGAGGAGTTCCTCGAGAGCCTCGGCATGGTGCTGACGGTCGAGGAGGTCGGCGAGGCCAACCTCAAGCGCGTGGTGCAGCTGATCGGGAAGACGAACCAGTTCAACCTCACCGGTCGCCGCCACTCCGCCGGCGAGGTGCTCGCCATGGCGCAGCAGCCGGGG
This sequence comes from Quadrisphaera sp. DVD1, assembly GCF_058932755.1. NCBI lineage: Bacteria > Bacillati > Actinomycetota > Actinomycetes > Kineosporiales > Kineosporiaceae > Quadrisphaera > Quadrisphaera sp. DVD1. Next base: position 20,798 of record NZ_JBZYWI010000037.1, on the reverse strand, counting down.
GCGACCGCTCTGGCGCTCCGCCTCCGGGACGACTTCGACGACCACGGCCTGATCGGAGTGGTCCTCGCCGTCCCCGAGGAGGAGGACCTGCTCGTCGACACGTGGCTCATGTCGTGCCGGGTGCTGGGACGCGGCCTCGAGGCGGCCACGATGGCGGTCGTGGCCGCCAGAGCGCGCGCCGGCGGATTCCGACGCGTGGTCGGCACGTGGATCCCGACCGGGCGGAACGCGCCTGCCCGTGGTGCCTACTCCGACGCGGGCTTCGTCCGCGACAGGCCGGTGCCCGACGACGCGCCCTCGCCCGCCGGAGCCCCGGAGCGGTGGGCCCTCGACGTCACGGCCGAGGTACCGGCGACCCCCTTCGTCCGCACCGAGCCCTAGACCCACCGCACAGGAAGATCGATCGACGATGACCTCCACGCCCTCCGGTGCCACCGATCCCACCTCGCTCAAGCTCCAGCAGGTCTTCCGCGACGTGTTCGCCGATCCGGACCTGGTCCTCACCGACGCCCTCACCGCTGCTGACGTGCCCGGCTGGGACTCCCTGGGCCACATCGGACTCATGTTCAGCATCGAGGCCGCCTTCGGCATCACCTTCACCGATGCTGAGATGTCGAGCCTGGAGAACGTGGGTGAGCTCCGGGAGGTCGTGACGCGCAAGAGCGCCTCCTGAAGGGAGGCTCCAGCTCCAGCGCCCCCGCCTCACCCCGCCACGGCAGCGGCGGCGGCCACGCTCCCGCCGACGACAGCGTCCAGCAGCGAGCGCGCCCACTCCAGCACCTCGGCGTCGCGCAGCGGGCGCCCGCCCACGCGCGCCGTCATCGGCCGGGGCACGAGGATCGAGCGCACGGCCGGCTTGACGAGCGTGCCCGGGTACAGGCGGCGCAGGCGCAGCTCGGCGGACTCGGGGAGGTCCATCGGCGCGAACCGGATGTGGTTGCCCTGCGCGCTGATCTCGCTGACCCCGGCGGCGCGGGCGTGCACGCGGAAGCGCGCCACGGCCAGGAGGTTCTCGACCTGCTGCCCCGGCTCGCCGTAGCGGTCGACGAGCTCGGCGCGCACGGCGTCGACGTCCGCCTCGGTGGCCGCCGCCGCGAGCTTGCGGTAGGCCTCCAGCCGCAGCCGCTCGTGCGGCACGTAGTCGTGCGGCAGGAGCGCGTCGACCGGCAGCTCGACCTTGACCTCGGTGGACTCCGGGGCGGCGTCGCCGCGGAACTCCGCGACGGCCTCCCCCACGAGGCGCACGTACAGGTCGAAGCCGACGCCGGCGATGTGCCCGGACTGCTCGCCGCCGAGGAGGTTGCCGGCCCCGCGGATCTCGAGGTCCTTCATCGCCACCTGCATGCCCGAGCCGAGGTCGGTGTGCTGGGCGATGGTGGTCAGGCGGTCGTGGGCGGTCTCGGTCAGCGGCCGCTCCGGCGGGTACATGAAGTAGGCGTAGGCGCGCTCGCGACCACGCCCCACCCGCCCGCGCAGCTGGTGCAGCTGGGACAGGCCCAGGAGGTCGGCCCGCTCGAGGATCAGCGTGTTGGCGTTGGAGATGTCCAGGCCGGTCTCGACGATCGTCGTGCAGACGAGGACGTCGAAGCGCTTCTCCCAGAAGTCGACGATGACCTCCTCGAGCCGGTGCTCGGGCATCTTGCCGTGCGCGGTGGCGATCCGGGCCTCCGGCACGAGTTCGGCCAGGCGCGCCGCGGCGGCGTCGATGGACTCGACCTTGTTGTGGATGTAGAAGACCTGGCCCTCGCGCAGCAGCTCGCGCCGGATCGCCGCGCCGACCTGCTTCTCGTCGTAGGCCCCGACGAAGGTGAGGACGGGGTGGCGCTCCTCCGGCGGCGTGGCCAGCGTCGACATCTCCCGGATGCCGGTCACTGCCATCTCCAGCGTGCGCGGGATCGGGGTGGCGCTCATCGCGAGCACGTCGACGTTGGTGCGCAGCTGCTTGAGCAGCTCCTTGTGCTCGACGCCGAAGCGCTGCTCCTCGTCGACGATGACCAGCCCGAGGTCCTTGAACTGCACCTCCCCCGACAGCAGGCGGTGGGTGCCGATGACGACGTCGACGGTGCCGTCGGTGATCCCCTCGCGGGTGGCCCGCGCCTCCTTCGCCGGGGTGAACCGCGACAGCGGCCGCACGGTCACCGGGAAGGGGGCGAAGCGCTCGGCGAAGGTCTCCATGTGCTGCTGCACGAGCAGGGTGGTGGGCACGAGGACGGCGACCTGCTTGCCGTCCTGCACGGCCTTGAACGCGGCCCTCACCGCGATCTCGGTCTTGCCGTAGCCGACGTCGCCGCAGATCAGGCGGTCCATCGGCACGGTCCGCTCCATGTCGGCCTTGACCTCGTCGATGGTCACGAGCTGGTCGGGCGTCTCCACGAAGGGGAAGGCGTCCTCCAGCTCGCGCTGCCAGGGGGTGTCGGCGCCGAAGGCGTACCCGGAGGTCGCCATCCGGGCGGAGTAGAGCTTGATCAGCTCACCGGCGATCTCGCGGACCGCCCTGCGGGCGCGGCCCTTGGTCTTCGACCAGTCCGAGCCGCCCATCTTGTTGAGGGTCGGCGACTCCCCGCCCACGTAGCGGGTGACCTGGTCGAGGGTGTCGGTGGGCACGAAGAGCCGGTCGCCGGGCTGCCCCCGCTTCGACGGCGCGTACTCGATGACGAGGTACTCGCGCGTCGCCCCGCCGAGGGTGCGCTGGACCATCTCGACGTAGCGGCCCACGCCGTGCTGCTCGTGGACGACGTGGTCGCCGGGCTGGAGCTGCAGGGGGTCGACGGCGTTGCGGCGGGCGCGGCTGGGCATCCGCGTGGAGTCCTTGGGCGAGGCCGCGGTGGTGCCCAGGACGTCGCTCTCGGTCAGCAGCGCCAGCTTCAGCCCCGGGGCGACGAAGCCGTGCCCGAGCGAGGCCGTGGTGATCTGGACGACGGCCTCGGGCGGCGCCTCGTCGACGGAGACGGCGCGGCGGGCGGGCACGTCGGCCCCGGCGAGCACCTCGGTGAGCCGGTCGGCGCTGCCCGGGCCGGCGGTGGTGGCCACCACGCGCCAGCCGTCGAGCGCCATGCCGCGCAGGTCCTCCAGGGCGCGCGGGACGTCGCCGCCGTAGCCCTCGACCTCGCGGGCGCCGACCGCGAGGACCTCGGTGCCGTCGGCGCGGTCGTCGGCGAGGTCGGCGTCCGCGGTGAAGGAGGTCATCGACCACCACGGCACGCCGGTGGTCAGGGCGCGGGCGCGGGTGGCGGCGAAGGAGGTGTAGCTGGCGCGGTCCAGCCCGAGGTCGACCGGCACCTTCCCGCCGGAGGCGGCGTTGGCCCAGGCCGCGGCGAGGAACTCCTCGGAGGTGGCCACGAGGTCGTGGGCGCGGCTGCGCACGCGCTCGGGGTCGAGCACGACGACGTGGGTGCCCTCGGGCAGCACGTCGGTCAGCGGCTCCATGGCGTCGACGAGGGCCGGGGCGAGGGACTCCATGCCCTCGACCGCGATGCCCGCGGAGATCTTGTCGAGCAGCTCAGCGGCGCCGGGCAGGGAGTCCTTGAGGGCGGCGGCGCGCTCCCGGACGGTGTCGGTGAGCAGCAGCTCGCGGCACGGCGGGGCCCAGAGCCCTTCGGGCACGACCTCGAGCGAGCGCTGGTCGGCGACGGCGAAGGCGCGGACCTCCTCCACCTCGTCGCCGAAGAACTCCACGCGCAGCGGGTGGTCGCTCGTGGGCGGGAAGACGTCGAGGATGCCGCCGCGGACGGCGAAGTCGCCGCGCCGCTCGACCATCTCGGTGCGGGTGTAGGCCGCGGCGGCGAGGGCGTCGACGGCGTCGTCCAGGTCGATCCGCTGGCCGGCGCGCAGGGCCACCGGCACCAGGTCGCCCAGGCCGGCCACGAGCGGCTGCAGCACCGCGCGCACCGGGGCGACGACGACGCGCACCGGGCCGTCATCGGCCCCGATCTCCCCCGGGTGGGCCAGGCGGCGCAGGACCGCCAGACGGCGCCCGACGGTGTCAGAGCGCGGGGACAGCCGCTCGTGCGGCAGCGTCTCCCACGAGGGGAACTCGACCACCGAGCGCGGGTCGAGGTAGCAGCGCAGCGAGGCGGCGAGGTCCTCGGCCTGCCGGCCGGTGGCGGTGACCGCCAGGACCGGGCGGCCGGCGTCGTCCGGGCCCTCGCCGGCCAGCGCGGCCAGCAGGGCGGGACGGGCGCCGGCGGGGACCGTGACCTCCAGCAGCGGCACGTCCCCCGAGCGCGCGGAGCGCACGGCGGCGTCCACGGCGGGGTCGGCGCGCAGGGCGGCGAGGACTCCAGTCAGGGGCACGGACACCAAGGGTAGGTCGCGCCGGGGACAGCCGGCGCCGGGCTCGGGAGCGGTCGGACGGCGGACGCTGCGCCATCGGGGGGAACCCGCGGGGCTCCGGCCTCCTGCAGGCCGTGGTCGGCGACCGCACCGCGGCCGGACTGGCACGATGACCGACGGCGGGCAGCTCCGCCGACGGGTGCGGACGAGGAGCAGACGTGGGCGCAGCGGTATCGGTCATCACCTGGACGCGCCACGCCGGTCGTGCCGAGGAGATCGCAGCGGCGCTGGGCGGCCGCGCCGTGCACGTCCACCCCCGAGGGCTGTCCGGCAGCGCGCCGCGCACCCTCCTGCGCTACGCGCTCTCGGCGGCCGTGACCGCCGGGCACCTCGCGCTGCGACGTCCCGCGGCGGTCGTCGTCACCAACCCCCCGGTGGTGCCCGGCGTCCTCGCCACCGCCTACGGCGCCCTGACCGGCAGGCCCGTGGTGCTGGACAGCCACCCGGCGTCCTTCGGCGCCAAGGACAACGCGGTCGCGCGGCGCCTGCTGCCGGTGCACCGGGCCATGGCGCGCCGCGCCGCCGCTGTCATGGTGACCACGCAGACGTGGGTGCAGGAGGTCGACGGCTGGGGCGGCCACGGGCTCGTCGTCCACGAGGCGCCCCCGCGCTGGCAGGTCCGTCCCTGGCAGCCGTCCGGGGCCCGCCCCCGGGTGCTCTTCGTCGGCGTCTTCGGTGGCGACGAGCCCGTCGACGTGGTCTTCGGCGCCGCCGCGCTCCTCCCCGGCGTCGACGTCCACGTGACGGGCGACCCGCACCGCTGCCCGCCGCACCTGCTGGCCTCCGCGCCGGCGAACGTGCGCCTGGTCGGCTTCCTCGGCCCGGAGGACTACCGCAGCGCCGTCGAGGAGGCGGACGCCCTGCTCGTGCTCACCACGGAGCCCACCTCGGTCGTCCGGGCCGGGTACGAGGCCGTCTACGCCCGCCGGGCGCTCGTCGTCAGCGACACCCCCGTGCTGCGGGAGGTCTTCCCCCTGGCCGAGCACACCGCCAACACGCCGGAGGCCGTCGCGGCCGCGCTGGGCCGCGCCCTGGAGGGGGCTCCGGACGCCGCGCGGCTGGCGTCGGCCCTGGACCTCCAGGAGCAGCGCTGGGTGGGGCAGCTGGCCGCCCTGCGCACCGCCCTGCGCCTGGCCTGACGGCCCGCCGCCTCAGGCGCTGGCGCCGACGCCCACCGGGCTGGCCGGCGCCACGGCGCGGACCGCGGGGGCGGTGGCCCGGACGCGTCGGGCCGGCTCGACGGCGAGAGCGGCGCCGGCGATGCCGAACAGCGCGTAGCTGAGCCCGGCGTTGCTCAGGTAGGGCCACACCATGCAGGCGGCCGGGAAGAACACGATCACCCCAGCGAGGGCGAGGGCTGCGGACCGACTCCCACCCCCCGGTGCCCGGGCGTGCCGGAACGCGCGGACCCCGAGCGCTCCGATGGCGAGAGCCGCCCCTCCGAGCAGGCCGAGGCCGCCTCGCAGCAGGTAGGTCAGGGCCTGGTTCTCGGTGGAGGCGAAGAGCACCCCCGGGGGCGTGTCGGTGCCGATGCCCACGAACGCCACCCGGGCCACGACGGGCAGGTAGTCGCGCTCCCAGACCAGGATCCGGTACTGGACCGTCTGGGGCAGGACGTCCCCGAGGCCCTGCGGCAGGATGCTGGTCGCCGGGATCTCGACCGTGGACGTGACTCCCGTCTCCGCCGACTGGGAGGTGATCCGGTCCTGGATCACGGTCGGGAAGGTGAGGTAGGCGGCACCTGCCAGCAGGACCACCAGGGCGAGCGCCCGGAGGAACCTCCGGGCCAGCGCGGCGGCCACGAGCACGGCGATCGGCAGCCAGAGCAGCAGGGTGAAGGTGATGGCCAGCACCTCGGCCGCGAGGTCGAGGGCGAGGACCCCCACGAGCACCGGGACCGGCAGGATCCTGCGGTGGCCCCGCCCGCCCCGCAGGAGCTCGACCGCGGCCACCACCGCGGGCAGCAGCAGGTAGCCGCCCAGGGAGTGCCAGATCGTGAAGGGGCCGGTCACGCGCGGGCTCTCCGCCCCCGCCTGGGCCAGGAGCCCCGCGCCACCGGTGAGGGTGCGGAGCAGGTCGCGCACTCCCGGGGCGTCGACGTACTGGAGCACGGCGAGCGCCGCGGGCAGCACGCTCACCAGCAGCACCCAGCGCAGGACGACGTCGACGTCCCGACGGGTCTCCACGCCGCGGGACGCGGCCCACCACGTGAGGAACAGGAAGAGCGGCTGGAACCCGACGAGGAACACCTCGTCGGCCAGGATGTGCTGCTTGTAGAGGTGTCCGAGGTTCAGCGCCAGCGCTGCGGCCGCGAACGCGGCCACCGCGACGTCGGCGCCCGACACGGCGCGCCACCGCCCGGGCCGGCGGAAGAACAGCACCGCTGCCACCACGATCACGAGCAGCTCGGAGACCTTGAGGCCGGGGAGCCCGACGCCGCGAGCGACGCCGGCGAGCGCCGGAGCCACGGCCGCCACGGCCACCGAGCCGACGATCGGCCGCCACCACGTGGCCACGACGAGGATCAGGGCCCCGGCGAGCGCGACCGGCCCGAACGGGGACACGAGAGCGGAGGCGCCCGCCACGAGGGCTGCTCCGGCGAGGGCCACCACCGCGACGGCCAGCAGCGCCGGCGTCCACCAGCGGGACCGCTCACGCAGCGCCCGCCCGCCCGCGCGCGGTTCCGGCCAGGGGACGGCCAGCCGCCGCTCGATCCGCTCGAGGAGGTCCGCTCCGCTCACCGGACGGGTGCCGCGACGCTGGCCCCCCGGCTCGCCCCGCCCTCGGCGCTCGTCGCCGCCGCCTCGCCGGCAGGGGTCTCGGCGCCACGGCTGGGGTCGACGCGGTCACCGCTCCCGCTGCGAGGCGCCCCCAGGACCACCAGGACATTCTCGACCGCCAGGTCGGCCAGCCGGTGCATCGCGGCGGTGGCCGGGCGCAGCAGGGACCTGCGGCGCATGCCCAGCACGACGGCGTCGGCGTCCTGCACCGAGCGCTCGACGGTGCTGTCGTCCAGCAGCCGGCCCAGCGAGCTCCACGTGATCGGCTCGCGGGTCGCCTCGATGCGGCCGGACTGGCGCAGGCGCGCCTCCGCCCGGCGCAGCTGCTCGGTCAGGTCCGCCGCAGCAGCGGCCGACATCCCGGCGACGGTCACCACGGCGACCCGGCGCACCCGCGCAGCACCGTCCAGCACGCGCAGCACGAGGGTCTCGTAGCGCTCGGGCGAGACGCGCCCTCGCAGCTCCAGGACGGGCCACGGCGCGAGGGCGCGCACGTCGGCGGCCGAGCGGACCTGCGTCAGTAGGCGCTCCAGCACCATCGCGAACGCGAGCCCCAGGGCCAGCCCGGCGAGCCCGCCCACCCAGGGGGCCACCGGCGCGAGACCGGCGCGGCGGGTGACCTCCGCGGCGGCGCCGAGGGGCTGCAGGGTCCCGGCGGGGATGTTCGCCGTGGGGCTCCCGCCCGTGAACACGCTGTTCATGGTCGCGAAGTACTGCGCGACCGGCGCCTCCTCGTCGGCGGTGAACGTGACGCGGATCACGCCGCTGTTCGGCAGGGCCAGCGCCTCGATGCTCTGCTCGAGCTCCATGGGGTCCAGGCCGGTGGGGCCGGTCAGCGCCGCGAGCACCTGCTGGTCCTGGGTGAGCAGCGGGGCGTAGTTGCTGGCCAGCCCGGACGCGTCGTACGCGTTGTTCGGCCGCGGGTCCACGACCACCACCTCGGCGTTCGGGTCCACCGGAGCCGCGAGCGGCACGATGAACGAGCCCTGGGCGGTGTAGGACGTCGACGACACCCGCTCGACGAACTGCGTGGCCGCGACGCCGGAGACGAGGCCGACGAGGAGTCCGACGACGCCGAACCGGCGGAGGGCTGAGCCCAGGACGTGGCGCTGCGGTCTGGTGGTGTCCACCGGTCTCCTCAGGACGTGGGGCGAGGCTGACCAGGATCATCGCAGACCGCAGCCGGTCTGAGGAGGCGCGAGCACCCGTTCGGGGCACCCCCGAGCGCGGATCCGGGTCGCTCGACGACGTCCGCCCTATGCTCCGCGGCATGACGCGCGCCTCCTACTACAGCTGGTTCGACGCCCGTCGGGGACCGGACCTGGTGCCCTGGGACCTGGACCAGCCGGACGGGCCGGTGCCGAACGCCGCCTACCTCTCGGAGACCTTCCGCGAGGTGGAGGCGCGGATCGCGCAGGAGGACCCGGCCCTCGCCGGCCGGCTGGACCGCCTGCACGTCGTGGTCACCCCCAACCACGCCGAGCTGCCCCGGACGGGTCCCGACGTGGTGGCGCTCGTGGTCTCGGACAACTGGGCCCGGGTGCCGCGGTGGGCTGACGACGTCGGCCTGGTGATGGCGACCAACCGCGGCCGCCGGTGGTCGGACGCGACCCGCATGCTGCCCCGCCCGCTCGGCTGGGCCGAGGTGCTCGACGAGGCCCGCGTGCGCTTCGAGCGGGAGCGGTGGGCGCGCCAGGGGCACCGCCCGAAGATGCGCAAGGACCAGGTGGTGCCGATCCCGCTCGGCTACGCCTACCAGCGCGACGTGCCCGCGGTGCCGTGGGAGGAGCGGGACGTCGACGCGTTCTTCGCCGGCAGCACCGTGCACACGCTCGACCGCGGCGGGGCGCTGCGCAGGCGCCTGCGGGCCGGCGGGTTCGGGGTGAAGAGCCTGCACCGCCAGAGGATGCTCGCCGCCGCGGAGGAGCTGCGCCGCGAGCGCCCGGACCTGAACGTCCTGGTGCAGCTCATGGGCAGCGACGACGTCACCGACCACGCGGACACCTACAGCGAGACCATGGCGCGCACCCGGTTCAGCCTCGACCCTCGGGGCCAGAGCCGCGAGAGCTACCGCTTCTTCGAGGCGGCGCGGGTGGGCGCCGTGCCGGTGGTCACGGCGCTGCCCGCCGGGGGGCTCTACGCCGGGGCGCCGGCGCTGCGCCTGCGCCACTGGGACGAGCTTCCCGCCGCGATGCGGCGCATGACCGAGCGCCCGGAGGAGGCCCGCGCGCTGCACGAGGCCGTGCTGGCCTGGTACGCGCAGCACGGCTCCCCCGAGGCGACCGCCGCCCGCCTGGTGCCGCTGTTCGAGGGCGTGCTGCGCCGGCTCCCCTGACCGGGGGGGGTGGGCCGGCCGGGCCGGCTCAGCCGGCGTCGGCGTACCCCGGGGATTCGTAGCCGGTCCCGGCCACGCCCTCGGGCACGAAGGGCCCGCCGGGCGGCTCGCCGTACTGGACGCCGTCCCACGCCTCCGTGCCCTTCCCGCTGCCCTTGGGCCACAGGGCGCGGTCGCGGTCGTCGGCGAGGTCCGCGGGGTCCTCGCCGTCGCGCGAGAGCCACACCTCGCTGAGCCCCAGCGGCCAGTCGCCCTCGTCGCGCCACAGCAGGTACGCGCTGTCCTCCGTCCCGCGCAGGTCGACGTGGCGGAGGTCGAACTCCTCGGGCGGGCCGGCGTCGCCGCGCTGCTCGGGGAGCAGGAAGAACCCCTGGTACTGCGTGCTGGCCGACAGCCGGTCGATGCGCAGGACGCGCGGCCCGGCCCAGGTCTGGATCACGTCGGCGTGGTTGTCGTCCCTGCTCCCCTGGACCGTGTCGACGCGGATGTTCTGGAGCTGGACGACGGCCCCCTTGCGCTGGTTAAGGTTGATCCCCTCCTTCAGCCCCTCCCCCGTGATCGCCAGGCCCTCGACGTGGACCACGCCGGTCTGGCCGTTCAGCAGCAGGGCTCGGCCGCGGGCGTCCTCGTCGTCGGAGACGGGCACGGTGATCTCCCCGCCGACCAGGACGACGTCATCGCCGCCGTTGACGTCGAGCCCTCCAACCAGCGGCTCGTCCGGCAGCTCGAGGACGTAGTCCTGGCCGTCGTCGAGGTGGAGGCTGCGGTCGTCGCCGACCCGAACGGTCTTCGGGTCCTCCATCTGCGGCGGCGCGAAGGACAGCCGCCCGTCGTCCGGCAGCGGCGGAGCGGGATCGGGGCCGCCGTCGTCGGGACCGGTGGGCACGAGCACGCCCACCAGGACGGCGACGACCGCCAGCGCCGCGACGAGCGCCGCCGCCAGGCCGACGACCCGGCGGTGGGACGGCCGACCAGGCGGTGTCGGGGCGGGACGGGGTTCCGCGGGTGCCTGGGTCATGACGGCTCCGGATCGCGCGGACGGCTGCTGCGGGCAGCGGCCATGCTGGCACAGGGGTGCCCAGCGCCGCTGCCGCCGGGGCGTCGGCGCTCGGCCGACCGGGTGGCGGAGGGGCGGCCGGGACGGGCGGAGTCGGTATCGTCGGCGCAGGTGGGAGGTGGGTCGGACGCCTCCGCGAGGACGGGCGGACGACGCGTGAAGATCTTGGTGACGGGCACCGAGGGCTACCTGGGCAGCCTGCTGGCGCCGCTGCTCGTGGCGGACGGGCACGAGGTGACCGGGGTGGACACCGGCTACTACAAGAACGGCTGGCTCTACCACGACGTCGCAGGCTCCGTGGCGACCCTGGCGCGCGACGTGCGCGAGCTCCAGGTGGAGGACCTCCGCGGCTACGACGCGGTGGTGCACATGGCCGAGCTGTCCAACGACCCCCTGGGCGACCTGCTCGGCGAGGTGACGTACGACGTCAACCACCACGGCTCGGTGCGCCTGGCGCGCCTGGCCAAGGAGGCCGGCGTCCGGCGCTTCGTCTACATGTCGTCGTGCAGCGTCTACGGCGTCGCCGAGGGCACGGTCGACGAGACCTCCCCGGTCAACCCCCAGACCGCCTACGCGATCTGCAAGGCCCGCGTCGAGCGCGACGTCGCCCCGATGGCGGACGAGTCCTTCTCCCCCACGTTCCTGCGCAACGCCACGGCGTTCGGCGCCTCGCCGCGGATGCGGTTCGACATCGTGCTGAACAACCTGGCCGGCCTGGCGTGGACCACGGGCGAGATCGCCATGAACAGCGACGGCAGCCCCTGGCGCCCGCTGGTGCACGGCCTCGACATCGCGCAGGCGATCCGCCTCGTGCTCACCGCTCCCGAGGACGCCGTCCGCGGGCAGGTGCTCAACGTCGGCAGCGACGAGCAGAACTACCAGGTGCGCGAGATCGCCGAGGTGGTCGCCGAGGCCTTCCCCGGCTGCACCCTCAGCTTCGGCCCGCCCAGCGCGGACAACCGCAGCTACAAGGTGAGCTTCGCGAAGATCCACCAGGTGCTGCCGGGCTTCGCCTGCCAGTGGGACGCCCGCAAGGGGGCCCAGCAGCTGCACGACGTCTTCGCGCGGATCCAGCTCGACGAGGAGACGTTCGCCGGCCGCGGCCACACCCGCCTGAAGCAGCTCGAGCACCTGCTGAGCACCGGCCAGATCGACGCCCAGCTGTTCTGGGCGGGCATCTGATGAGGATCGAGACCACGCCCATCGCCGGCGTCGCCCTGGTGCACCTGGACCCCCACGAGGACGAGCGGGGCTTCTTCGCGCGGTCCTTCGACCGCGCCGCCTTCGCCGAGGCCGGCCTCGACTCGGTCTGGGAGCAGGCGAACGTCTCCTGGAACGTGCGCGCCGGCACCCTGCGCGGCATGCACTACCAGCTCGAGTCCGCCCCCGAGGCCAAGCTGGTGCGCTGCACGCGCGGAGCGGTGCTTGACCAGATCGTCGACGTCCGGCCCGGCTCGCCGACCTACCTGCAGCACGTGGCGGCCGAGCTGACCGAGGACAACCACGTCGCCCTGTACGTGCCGCCGCTGTTCGCCCACGGGTTCATCACGCTCGTGGACCGCACGGAGGTCACCTACAACGTCAGCGCCCCGTACACCCCCGGCGTCGAGCGCGGCCTGCGCCACGACGACCCGGACCTGGGCCTGAGCTGGCCGGTCCCGGTCGAGGTGATCTCAGCCAAGGACGCCTCGTGGCCGCTGCTGTCCGAGAACGGCGGGGAGGCACCCCGATGATCATCCTGGACACCGCGCTGCGCCGCCGCCAGGCCGAGGGGCGCCCGATCCGGGTGGGCATGGTCGGCGCGGGGTTCATGGGCCGCGGCCTGGCCAACCAGATCGTCAACAGCACCCCGGGCATGGAGCTCGTGGCGATCGCCAACCGCACCGAGGCCAAGGGCCTGCGCGCCTACGCCGAGGCCGGTGTCGAGGACGTGCGGGTGGTCGACTCCCGCGCCGAGCTCGAGCGCGCGATCCGCGAGGGAGCGCCAGCGGTCATCGCCGACGCCCTGGAGCTGGTCGCCGCCGACGGCGTGGACTGCGTCGTTGACGTCACCGGCGCCGTCGAGCACGGCGCCCGGGTGACCCTGGCCGCGCTGGAGGCCGGCACGCCGGTGGTGACCATGAACGCCGAGCTGGACGGCACGGTCGGTCCCGAGCTGGCGCACCGCTTCCGCGAGGCCGGGGTGATGTTCACCGGCGCCGACGGCGACCAGCCCGGCGTCGAGGTGAACCTGCTGCGCTTCGTGCGCGGTCTGGGTGCGACACCGCTCGTGGCCGGCAACATCAAGGGCCTGCAGGACCCCTACCGCACCCCGACCACGCAGAAGGCGTTCGCGGAGCGCTGGGGCCAGGACCCGTGGATGGTCACGAGCTTCGCCGACGGCACGAAGATCTCCTTCGAGCAGGCCGTGGTGGCCAACGCCTGGGGCATGACGGTGCCCCGGCGCGGCATGAACGGCTGGGACCACGCCGGCCACGTGGACGAGCTCACCACCCGGTACGACGTCGACGAGCTGCGCGAGCTCGGTGGCGTCGTCGACTACGTGGTGGGCTCGAAGCCGGGCCCCGGCGTGTTCGTGCTGGCCACCCACGACGACCCGAAGCAGCGGCACTACCTCGAGCTCTACAAGCTCGGGACCGGACCCCTGTACTCCTTCTACACGCCGTACCACCTGTGCCACTTCGAGGTGCCGAGCACGGTCGTCCGCGCGGTCGACTTCGACGACGCCGCGCTGGTGGCGCAGGGCGGACCGATGGTCGAGGTCCTGACCACGGCCAAGACCGACCTGACGGCCGGCACGGTGCTCGACGGCCTGGGCGGCTACCACTCCTACGGCCAGGCCGAGGCCGCGCCGGTGGCCCGCGAGCAGCGGCTGCTGCCGCTGGGGCTGGCCGAGGGTGCGCGGCTGCTGGTGGACGTCCCCCGGGACGCCGTGATCACCTACGACCAGGTGGAGCTGCCCGCCGGGCGCCTCGTGGACGACCTGCGCCGGGCGCAGGACGCCCGCTTCTCCAGCTGAGGCCCGCTGACCGGGGTCAGCCCACGACGAGGTCGCGGGTGACCTCGGCCAGCGACCTGCTCCCGGACAGCGCCATCACGTGCACCAGGTCGCTGCGCACCGCCTCCACGCAGGCCGCCACGCCGTCCGCGCCGCGAGCCGCGAGCGCCCACAGCACCGGGCGCCCGAGGAGGACGGCGTCGGCGCCCAGCCCCAGGGCCACGAGCACGTCCAGCCCGGACCGGATCCCGCCGTCGGCGAGGACGGCGCCCCGACCGGCCACCGCGCCGGCGACCTCGGCCAGCGCCAGGGCGCTGGGCAGCGAGCGGTCGAGCTGGCGACCGCCGTGGTTGGAGACGACGACGCCCGCAGCCCCGGCGTCGAGACAGGCGACCGCGTCGTCGCCGCGCAGCACGCCCTTCACCAGCACCGGCAGCCCGGACACCTCGTGGAGCCAGCGGATGGTGGCCAGGTCGATCGTGGGGTCCTGCTCCGCGGCGGCGCGCTGGGCGTCGGGCGACTGGCCGGGCACGGCGTGCGCCGCCAGGTTCACCAGGTAGTGGTCGTCCGGCACCGACAGCCGGACGCCGTCCACCCTGCGCTTGAGACCCACGTACGGGGTGTCGCCGGTGAGCACCAGGGCGCTCGCCCCTGCCGCAGCGGCGCGGCGCACCACGGCCTCGGTCAGGGCGCGGTCCTTCATGACGTAGACCTGGAACCACCACGGGCCCCCGGTCGCTGCCGCCACGTCCTCCACGCTGCGGGAGGAGCGCGTGGACAGCACCAGCAGCGCACCGCCGCGGGCGGCCCCCACCGCCGTGGCCACCTCACCGTCGCCGGTGGCCAGCGCGTGGAACGCCATCGGGGCGATGCCGACCGGGTGGGGCAGCGCCGTCCCGGCCACCGCGGTGGCGAGGTCGACCGAGCCCACGTCGCGCAGCACCCGCGGGCGCAGCCGGAACCGGCTCCAGACCTGCTCGCTCTCCGTGCGGGTGACCTCTCCCCCGGCCCCGGCGTCGTAGTAGGCGAGCACCTCCGGCGGCAGGACCTCGTGAGCGCGCGCGAGGTGGTCGTCCAGCACGGCCAAGCCCATCGGAACCTCCCGCCCGGCCCCGGAGCCGACCAGCAGGCCGTCCGCGGTCTTCCGGGGGGACGCCGGTGAGGGTAGGCCAGTGACCACCTCCGCGAGCGCCTCCGCCACCCGGTCGGCGCAGCGACGGCTCAGACGGCGGGCGGCGTCCGCCGGTCTTCGCGCAGCTGGTCCTGCATGCCGTGCTGGTGCTCGACGCGGCGCAGGACGCGAGCGAGCAGGAGGGCGGGCCGGACGTCGGGCAGGCGGGTGGCGCCGCGCAGCGCCGCGGTCAGGGCAGCGGTGACCGGACGCCGGACCGCCTCCCGGCGGGAGGCGCGGACGAGGGCCGCCAGCGGAGCGGGCAGCCCTGCAGCCAGCTCGTCGACGTCGGCCTGCGCGGAGCCGGCGTGCCGCTGCGCGAGGGCCGCCCGTCCCGCGCCCTGCTGGACGGAGTCGCGCACGAACTGGGCGACGGTGCGCGAGTGGCGGTGGGTCGCCGCCAGCCGGCGGTCGAAGACGCCCGTCAGCCCGGCCTCGCGGCAGGCCAGGCCGATGTCGCGGTCCTCGTGCCGGAAGGAGAAGCCCTCCAAGTCCGCCAGTCCTGCGCGCTCGTACCCCGCCCGGGTGAGGGAGACGTTGCCCATCCACAGGTGCTGGAGGACGTCCTCCGGGTCCTCCTCGTACCGGCGGCACCGTCCCTCGTACTCCTCGGCGTACAGGACCGTGGCGAAGGCCGCGCCGGTGGTCGGCTGCGGCACGACCGTGGGCATGTACCCGACGACGACCAGGTCGTCGCGCCCCTCGTGGGCTCGGAGGTGGCCGGCCATGAGGCCGGGCCCCGGCAGGACGTCGTCGTCGAGGAACAGCAGGACGCGGCCACGCGCCCGCGCCGTGGCCGCGGCGTTGGCAGCGCGCTTGCCGGCGTTGGGCTGGTGCAGGACGACGACCCGCTCGTCCTCGCGCGCCAGCTCCTCCAGCGCGGCCAGCGTGCCGTCGGTGCTGCCGTCGTCGACCACCACCACCTCGCTGCCGGGCACGTCCTCGGCCAGGAGGGCCCGGACCACGGCGACGACGGCCTCCTGCCGGTCGTGCGTGGGCAGGACGACCGAGAGGGTGCGTGCGAGCGAGGGGTCGGACGGCGAAGCACTCATGCCCCGCATGGTCGCAGACGCAGCGACACGCCTTCTAAACTGTGATCTGGATCACACCCGAACGGATCGTGCACGAAGTCGGCATCTCAGGCCTTTGACTCATAGCAGTCATCCGGCTCCTCCGGGTGATCGGGGCCGGCGCTCGTGGCCCTCCCCCACACCGCACCGCGGAGGTCCCCCGCCCATGAACGCCCTCTCCACCGCCGCCCGCAGCCCGCGCCGCCTGTCCGTGTGGGCCGCCGCCGCGCTCTTCGGCGCAGCCCTGGGCGTCGCGCCCACCGCCGCGGTCGCCGCCGACTGCGAGGACGAGGGTGGAGCGGCGGTGCAGCAGGTCGGCCTGGGCGCCGGCTCCTCTGACGCGACCGGCGACAGCGGCCCCGCCTGCGACGACGGCGCCGGGGCACGCGGTGGGCTGACCTGGTCGCCGCCGGCGCTGGACCGTCCGGAGACCATCAAGGTCACCAGCCGCACCAAGACGCTCAAGCTGGACCCGTCGAAGGACTACGTCGTGGACCTGCCGGAGGTCCCCGTCGCACTGAAGAACGGCCTCACGATCACGGGCGGCAACGACGTCGTCCTCATCGGCGGGGAGGTCGAGACGAACAAGCGCGGCCTCTTCCTGAAGAACCAGACCGGGACCGTCCACGTCGAGGGCCTGCGCCTGTCCGGCAAGGGCGCAGCCGAGGGCATCAACCTCGACCAGCGCAAGGGCGCCACCGTGCAGCTGCAGAACATCGCCGTCGAGACCGTCACCGGCTCCTACTCCGGCACCCACGCCGACGTCCTGCAGACCTGGGCAGGACCCGAGGTCCTGCGCGTGGACCGCCTCGAGGGCTCCACCACCTACCAGGGGTTCTTCCTCGACCCCCACAAGTTCCACGACGAGGACAGCCCCGAGCTCTTCGACATCCGCAACACCGTCCTGCGCGACTCCGGCAAGAAGAGCGCCTACCTGCTCTGGCAGTCCGGGACCTTCCCGATCAAGACCCAGGACGTCGTCGTCGTCCCCAACGCCAAGAAGCCCTTCCCGAAGCAGGTCCTGCGGACGAAGAACGGCCAGAAGTCCTGGGCCGGTGTCCGGCAGGGCAGCGCCTCCACCGCCAGCCCGCTGACCGGCGACCCCGGCACGGGGTACCGGAGCCCGGGCTACGCCGGCTGACGAGCGGGCGGAGGCTGTGGCCCCGCCGGTCCTCGCGCCCCGCGCGCGGGACCGGCGAGGGGCGCTAGGTTCGCAACGGCGGGGTGGGCGCAGCGCTCCCCGCCGTTGCGCGCCCCCTGCCGATCGGATCATCGTGAGCCTGCAGTCCAGAGCGCGGGCCGTCGCCGTGCGCGTCGTGCCCTTCTCCGTCCGGCGCAGGATCCGCTACTACCGCAGGTTCGGCCGGCGACTGTCGCTGCGACACCCCCGGCGCTTCAGCGAGAAGGTCACCTGGCGCATCCTCTACGACCGCCGGGCGCTGCTGCTCGGCACCTGCGACAAGCTGCAGATGAAGGAGCACGCGCTGCGCACCGCCGGCGACCTCGTGCGCGCGCCCCGCACGCACTGGCACGGGACCGACCTGGGCGAGCTGGCCGACGTCGACCTCCCCGACCGCTGGGTGCTCAAGCCGAACCACCGCACCGGGCTCGTCCTCTTCGGCGAGGGGCGGCCCGACGTCGCGGACCTCCGGCTGCGCACGCACGGCTGGACCGACAGCGCGCACTGGCGGATCACCCGCGAGTGGGCGTACTCCGCCGCGGCCCCGGTGCTGCTGGTCGAGGAGTTCCTCGGCACCGGGGACCCCCCGGCCGACTACAAGGTCTTCGTCTTCGACGGCGTCCCACGCATGGTCCAGGTGCACACGAGCCGCTTCGGCCGGCACGAGTCGCGCCAGTACACCCCTGCGTGGGAGCCCATCCCGCTGAGCGCCGGGTACCCGGCCGGGCCGGACGAGCCGCGCCCGCAGCGACTGGCCGACATGCTCCGGGCCGCCTCGGCGATGGCCGCGGGCCTCGACATGCTGCGCGTTGACTTCTACGAGATCGACGGGGTGCTGTGGTTCGGCGAGCTCACGCCGTACCCCGGCGCGGGGCTCATCCGGTGGGACCTCGCCCTTGACGAGATGATGGGCCGCTGGTGGACGCTGCCGTCCCGGGCGGCCGTGCGCCGCTGACCGTCAGGTCGAGCTCGACGCGCTCCCGCGCCCGCCTCGCCGGCTCAGCGCGGCGCGCACCGTCCCCGCGGTCTCGGTGAGCAGGGACCGGCAGACCAGGAGGGCGGCGCCGACGTAGACGACGCCCCCCAGGAGCAGCGCCAGGCCCACGTAGTGCAGGCCCTCCAGGTGCAGGTAGCTCTGGGCGCCGACGACTGCGGCCGCCGCGGCGCCTCCTGCCAGGAGGACGGCGGTGGCCTGGGCGTAGGTGCTCAGGGGGATGCCGTACAGGCGGCGGAGCAGGATGATCCGGGCCGGCATGCTCAGCGCCATCCCGCCGGTCAGGGCCGCTGCCAGCACGACGAGGTCGTCGTGGAAGGCGAGGACGAGACCGAGCTGGAGCAGGAGCAGGCCAGCGGTCACGACGAGCTCGGTCCCCGGGTGCCCGGTGGCCATCAGGGCCGAGCGGTTGAAGTCGGACACGGCCTGCACCATCGACCGCATGGCCAGCCAGGCCGCCAGAGCGGCTGCTGGAGCCCACTGGTCGCCGAAGACCATCGGCACCAGCTCCTCGCTCACGAGGGAGAGCAGCACCAGCACGGGCACCGCGACCAGGCTGCCCATCGCCGTCGCCGTCGCGAGCGCCCTGGCGAGGCGCTCGCTGTCGTCCTGCAGCCGGGCGAACACCGGGTGCGCCACTGCGCCGATGACGGACGTGGCCACGTCGACGACCACGCTCACCAGCCGCCCGGCCACGCTCCAGTACCCCAGGGCGGCGGTGCCCGAGAGCGCACCGATGAGGAAGATCTCCCCCTGGGTGCGCAGCTGGTGTCCCAGCTGGACGCCCAGGGACTGCACCCCGTAGACGATCATGGCGCGGCCCTCGGTGCGGTCGAAGGTGCGCCGCGGCTTGAAGTCGCTGGTGCTCCACAGGACCACCAGCGCGACGACGTTGCGCACCAGGGTCTGCGCGACGAGCGCCCACACCCCAGCGCCGGCGAGCGCGAGCCCCACGGCGACCGCCACCGACAGCACGTTCGCCGAGATCTGCCGCACGGCGAGCTCCTTGAAGCGCAGGTCCCGCCGCAGCAGCATGGCCGGCACGCTGGACAGCCCTGACACCACGAGCGTGACCGCCAGCGCGGGCAGCACCTGGCGCAGCGCCGGGGCGTCCAGGCCCGCGCTGATCGGGCCCGCCAGCCCAGCGAGGGCCACGGCGAGGACGAGGGCGAGGAGCGTGGTGGTGTAGAAGGCGGTGCTCGTGACCGCCGCCGTGAGGCGCTCCTTCTGCAGGAGGTAGGACGCGAAGCCCGCGTCGGCCACGAGGGAGAGGATGTTGATGAAGGTCATCGCCAGAGCGACGACCCCGAACTCGCGCGGCGACAGCAGGTTGCCCAGGACGATGAAGCCGACGAGGGTGCTCAGCCGCACCGACCACTTCTCCACGGCCGACCACAGCACGCCGCGCATGGCTCGCTCGCGCAGACCAGGGGGAGCCGGGGCAGGCGCGTCCTCGACGGCTCCAGTCATCTGGTCTCCTCAGCACAGGTCCGCGCCTCACGAGCACCGGGTGCGGGCGCGCCGGCGTGCGGGCCGGCCCAGGCTAGCCGCCGGCCCGGCGGTCTTCCGCGGTCGTTGAGCCGATCGCGCACCGGATGACGTGCTGACCGCGGCGTCGCCAGGCACCAGCAGCAGGTCGAGGCGGCGTGGAGTCGTGCGCGCTGGCCACGTCGGCGCCCGGTGCCACCAGGTCCGGGACCGCCGCCGTCGAGCCGGTCTCCGATCTGCCCGCCCGTCTACGGCTCCGGTTGACGCGCACCGGGGACGGGGGTGGAGTGGGGGGGTGTCCGTCATGCGGCGATTGCGCCGGTCCGCCGCTCGAGCTGTGCCCATCTCCGTGCGACGGCGGGTGTGGTTCCGCCGTCGTCACGGCCACGGCCTGCCGCTCCAGCACCCGTCCACGTTCATGGAGAAGGTGAACTGGCGCATCATCCGCGACCGGCGGCCGCTGCTGGAAGGCACCTGCGACAAGCTCGAGATGAAGGACCGGGCCCGGTCGGTGGCCGGTCACCTGGTGCGCGTCCCGCGGACGCTGTGGGCGGGCACCGACGTCCGCGAGCTGGCCTCGGTCGACCTGCCCGAGCACTGGATCGTCAAGCCCAACCACAGCACCGGGCTGGTCCTCTTCGGCCACGGCCGGCCCAGCACCACCGACCTGCTCCAGCAGACCCGGGGCTGGGTCGACGCCTCGCACTGGCGCAGCACGGGCGAGTGGGCCTACTCCAGCGCGCGACCGATGCTGCTGGCGGAGGAGCTGATCGGCGAGGCGGGCCAGAGCCCTGCCGACCTCAAGGTGTTCGTCTTCGACGGGGTCCCCCGGCTCGTGCAGACGCACACCGGCCGCTTCACCGACCACCACACCCGGACCTACACCCCCGACTGGGAGGAGACGCCCTGGGGATCGGACCTCCCGGGCGGCCCGCCGGTCCCGCGTCCGGCGCGGCTCGCAGACATGCTGGAGGCCGCGGCGCGCCTGGCAGCGGGTTTCGACATGCTCCGAGTGGACTTCTACGAGCAGGACGGCGAGCTGTGGTTCGGCGAGCTGACGCCGTACCCGGGGTCGGGCATGGTCGTCCTCCCGGGCGCCCTGGACGCCCTGCTCGGGTCTTGGTGGACGCTGCCGTCCGGGCAGGCCCCGATGCTGCGCTCCGCCGCCTAGCGGCCTCGCGCGGAGGAGCGGGCAGCCGCGGAGGTGACGGCCCGCCGGGGCCGCAGCGTCCGCCGCGAGATGTCGGATTCCTCCCTCATGCGCCGTTGCGCCCCTCTACTCTGGCGCTGTGACAGAGGCCCCGAGGCGGCGGGACGTGCGAGCCGCCGAGGCCCGCGAGCTCCAGGCCCGCGAGCTCCAGGCCCGCGAGCTCCAGGCCCGCGAGCTCCAGGC
>NZ_JBZYWI010000036.1:0-24850 GCF_058932755.1 Quadrisphaera sp. DVD1 | reverse complement strand
GGTCGGCGTCGCGCTGCTGCTCCTCGTGCTGGCGCAGGTGCACGAGGGCGACGCCGCGGCGTCCCTGCCCGAGCCCTCGGCCCTGGTGGCGCCGGCGCCCTGACCGCGGCGTGGGCGGGCGATCACGGGCGGTCAGGTCGAGACTGCTCGTGGGACAGGAGCCCCTGCCCCGGCGCCGGCCCGCCCGGCGCCTCGACCTGCAGCAGGAGGACCACGATGGGCCTGGACGACATGAAGGAGAAGGCGAGCGACGCCGGCATCCAGAAGGCCGGCGACGCCGCTGAGTCCAAGACCGGCGGCAAGGGCGGCGGCGCGATCGACAAGGGCGAGAAGGCCGCCGACGAGAAGATCGGCTAGGGACCCTCGCGCTCGGCGGGCGCCGCCCGGGAACACGCGGCCGGCGCCCGCCGTTGACGCCCTCGTCCATGCAGATGCATGGAGTTCAGATGAGGAGCGGTCATGCAGTTCGGGATCTTCAGCGTCGGGGACGTCACTCCGGACCCGACCACGGGGCGCGCGCCGACCGAGGGCGAGCGCATCCAGGCGATGATGACGATCGCCGAGCACGCCGAGCAGGCGGGCCTCGACGTCTTCGCCACCGGCGAGCACCACAACCCGCCGTTCGTTCCCTCCTCGCCGACGACGATGCTCGGCTACCTGGCGGGCCGCACGAAGACGATCACCCTGTCGACCTCCACGACGCTCATCACCACGAACGACCCGGTGAAGATCGCCGAGGACTACGCGATGCTCCAGCACCTGGCCGGCGGCCGGATGGACCTCATGCTCGGTCGCGGCAACACCGCGCCCGTCTACCCCTGGTTCGGCCAGGACCAGCGCAACGGCGTCGCGCTGACCGTGGAGCACTACCAGCTGCTGCGCCGCCTGTGGGACGAGGACGTCGTCGACTGGGAGGGCCGCTTCCGCACCCCGCTGCGCGGCTTCACCTCGACCCCGCGGCCCCTCGACGGCGTCGCCCCGTTCGTCTGGCACGGCTCGATCCGCACCCCTGAGGTGGCCGAGATCGCCGCGTACTTCGGCGACGGCTACTTCGCCAACAACATCTTCTGGCCCAAGGAGCACTACATCCAGCTGATCGACCTCTACCGCCAGCGCTTCGAGCACTACGGGCACGGGCGCGCGGACCAGGCGATCGTCGGTCTGGGCGGGCAGGTGTTCATGCGGGCGAACAGCCAGGACGCCGTGCGGGAGTTCCGGCCGTACTTCGACAGCGCCCCGGTGTACGGCCACGGGCCCTCGCTGGAGGACTTCAGCGCCCAGACGCCGCTGACCGTCGGCTCGCCGGCGGAGGTGGTGGAGAAGACGCTGACCTTCCAGGAGTTCTTCGGCGACTACCAGCGCCAGCTGTTCCTCGTCGACCACGCCGGGCTGCCGCTCAAGACCGTGCTCGAGCAGATCGACCTGCTCGGCGAGCAGGTCGTGCCGGTGCTGCGCGCCGAGCTGGAGTCGCGGCGCCCGGCCCACGTGCCGAGCGACCCGCCCAGCCACGCCTCCCGGGTGGCGGCCCGGGACGCGGCCGCCGCGGCGCAGGCCGACGAGCGCGCGACGGCCGGTGCCTGAGCACCCCGCTCCCCCTGCGGGCAGCGCCTCCTCCGCCGCGGTCGCGGCGTGGGAGGCGCTGTTCCGCGCCCAGGCCGCCCTCGTGCGCCGCTTCGCCGCGGACGACGTGTGGGGGCCGATCAGCCTCCGCGAGTACGACGTCCTCTACGTCCTCAGCCGCTGCCCGGACCGGCGGGCCCGCCTCGGCGTGCTCACGCAGGAGGTGCTGCTCCCCCAGCCCTCGCTGAGCCGGGTCGTGGAGCGCCTGGAGACCAAGGGGCTCGTGGCCCGCGAGCCCGACCCCGGCGACCGCCGGGGCGTGCTCGTGAGCCTCACCGGCGCCGGCGTGGCGCTGCAGCGCGACGTCGGGCGCCGTCACGCCGCGAGCATCGCCGGGCACCTCGGCGCCGCCCTCGACGTCGACCAGCTGGAGGCGCTGCGGGCGCTGTGCACCGCGGTCCTCGACGCGACCCCGCCGGAGCCTCCGCGCGAGCGCTGAGCCCTCACCTCCGGACGGCGGCCTGCAGCTCCCGCACGTGCGCGGCGACCGCGCCGCGGAACCGGTCGTCGTCGGCGACCCGCGCGGGGAAGACCGCCCGCAGGGCCAGCATGCGGTCGGCCAGGCCCGCGGACGGGCCGGCCGCCGCGGCCCGCAGGTCGTCCGCCAGCGGGTCGTCGAGGGGCAGCTCGGCGCCGTCGGCCGAGCGGCCGCGGGCGACGAAGACCATCCACGCGGCGACCGCGAGCGCCGCGGCGTCGGGCACCGCGCCGGCGTCCAGGCGGTCGGCGACGGTGCCGACCAGCCGGAACGGCAGCTTCTGCGACCCGTCCATGGCCACCTGCGCCGTGGTGTGCCCCAGGGCGGGGTTGGCGAAGCGCTCGAAGACGCTGTCGCGGTAGTCGGCGAGGTCGAGCCCGGGCGGCGCGGTGAGGCTGGGGATGACGTCCTCGTCGAGCAGCGCCCGGGCGGCTGCGGCCAGGCGCTCGTCGGTGACGGCCTCGGCGATGGTGGCGTGCCCGGCCAGGGCCCCGAGGTAGGCCAGCAGCGAGTGGGTGGCGTTGAGCATCCGCAGCTTGACCTGCTCGTAGGGCGCCACGTCGTCGGTGAGCAGCGCGCCGGCGCGCTCCCAGGCGGGGCGGGGGCCGGCGAAGCGGTCCTGCACGACCCACTGGGTGAAGGGCTCGGCAACCACGAGGCCGGCGTCGGTGAGCCCCAGCAGCCCGGCGGCCTGCGCGCGGGCGCCGTCGGTGGTGGCCGGGGCGATCCGGTCGACCATCGTGGAGGGGAAGCAGACCTGCTCGCCGAGCCAGGCCAGGAACGCGGTGCGCGCGCCGACGCCGTCGCCGGCGGTGCCGGCCGCGGCCAGGGAGCGCACGAGGCGGGCGGTGACGCGGCCGTTGTCGACCATGTTGTCGCAGGGCACGACGCTCAGCGGGGCGCCGCCGGCGCGGAACCGGTGCACGAGCCCGCGGGTGAGCAGCCCGACCGGCGTGCGCGAGGGCGCGTCCCCGTCCTCCCCGCCCAGGGCGCGGGCGACGATCTCCGCGTCGGCGGCCACGGCCGGGCTCGTGAGGTCGGCGCCGCCGTCCGCCGCCCGGGCGTACCCCTTCTCGGTGATGGTCAGGGTGACCACGTGCGTGGTGGGCGACGCCAGGGCCGCGAGCACGCGGAGGGACTCCTGCGCCGGCCACGCGACGTCGCGCACGGAGCCGACCAGGCGCAGGGAGGTCTCGCGCGCGCCGCGGGTGAGCACCCCGTACAGGCCGTCCTGGGGGCGCAGCTGCTCGACCACGGCGGCGCTGCGGCCGGTCACCCCGAGGATCCCCCAGCCGTCGTCGCCCGTGGCCGCCGCGGCGTCCTCGGTGAAGACGGCCTGGTGGGCGCGGTGGAAGGCGCCGATGCCCAGGTGCACGACGCCCGTGCGCAGCGACCGGGGGTCGACGGCGGGGCCGGTGACGCCGTCCGGGAGGCCGCCGGAGGCGATCCGCGCCTCGAGGGCGGCCAGCGAGAGGCGGGGGTGGGTCACGAGGGCTCCTGGAGGGGGAGGGCGGCGGCCAGCTGCACGGCCAGGCCCGGGCCCAGCGGCACGCGCGGCAGGAGGGTCGCCTGCACGGCGTGGTACAGGTCGGCCTTGCCGGGGCGGATGGTGGCGGCGGGGCGGTTGGCCCGGTCCAGCTCGTGGTGCCAGGAGCCGTCGCGCGCGTCCACGAGGTGCTCCTGCGCGTACGCCCACCACGTGCGCCACCAGCGTCCGTAGGCGGGGTCGCCGGTGACCTGCTCCAGCGCGCACGCCGCACCGAGCGCCTCGCACAGCACCCAGTGCAGCCGCTGGCGCACGACCGGCGCGCCCTCCCAGTCGACGGTGAAGACGAAGCCCGGTGCGCCGTCCACGGCCCAGCCCTCTCGCACGGCGGCCTCGAAGAGCGCCGCGGCGGCCTCCAGCCACGCGTCGCGCGAGCCCTCCGCGCCAGCCGCCCCGACGGGCGCGGCCCCGGCCACCTCGGCGAGGGCCGCGCGCACCTGGAGCACGAGGCGGCTCCACTCCATCCAGTGCCCGACCGTGGCCCCGTAGGGCTGGAACGGGTCGTCCGGGCGGTCGCGGTGGTGCTCGAGCAGGGGGCGCCAGGCGGGGTCGAAGTGCTCGGGGAGCCGCCAGGAGCGCTCGGCGGCGAAGCCCAGGACGCGCTCGGTCATCCGGGCGGCCCGCTGCGCCCAGCGCGGCTCGCGGGTGGTCGCCCACGCCGCCAGGTACGCCTCGACGGTGTGCATCACGGCGTTGACGCCGCGGTAGGGGTCGAGCCGGGTGAACGCGCGGTCCCAGGTCTCCACGACCATGCCGGCGTCCTCGTCCCAGAACCGCTGCTCGGACACGGCGAGCGCCTGCTCGAGCAGCTCGGCCGCGCCGGGGCGGCCGGCGGTGGTCGCGCTGGCCGCGGCGAGGACGACGAAGGCGTGGGGGTAGGCGCCCTTGCGGTCGTCCGCCACCCGTCCGCCCGAGACGGCGGTGAACCAGCCGCCGTGCTCGCGGTCGGCGAAGCGGCCGGCCAGGGCGGCGAGCCCGTGGTCGGCCAGCGCGGCGCTGCCGGGGTGGCCCAGCAGCGCGCCGAGCGCGTGCACGTGGGTCATCCGGCAGGTCACGTACAGCGGTGGCGCCACCCCGGGAGTGGGACGGCCCGAGGCGTCGAGCCAGGCGAAGCCGCCCTCCGGCAGCGCCGCCGCGTGCCCGAAGGACAGCAGCCGCTCCGTCTCCGCGGCCAGCGCCCGGTGGAGCGCGACGTCGTCCGCGAGGGCGGGGAGGGTGGTCTCAGTCTTCACGGGCGTCCTTGACCCGGGCGACGAGCTGCGTCGGGTTCACGAACCGCAGCGCGACCACGAGGATCACGACCATCGTCGCGGTGTAGACCACGCCCATCGCCGAGACCAGCTGGCGGGCCTCCCCACCGCCGGAGGCGGTCATCGCCCGGTAGATCGCGACGACGAGGGTGTCCGAGGACGGCCCGGAGACGAGGTAGGTCAGCTCGAACATCCCGACCGTGCGCACGAGGACGAGGATCGAGGCGGCGAGGATCCCGGGCACGAGCAGCGGGGCCAGGATCCGGGTGAAGACCCGGCGCATGTCGGCCCCGCACATCCGGGCGGCGTTCTCGATCGAGGGGTTGATCTGCTCGATGAACGGCGTCATCGTCATGATCACGAACGGCACCGACGGCACGAGGTTGACGAGGACGACCGCC
Source organism: Quadrisphaera sp. DVD1 (assembly GCF_058932755.1). NCBI lineage: Bacteria > Bacillati > Actinomycetota > Actinomycetes > Kineosporiales > Kineosporiaceae > Quadrisphaera > Quadrisphaera sp. DVD1. The sequence continues at coordinate 19,555 of NZ_JBZYWI010000036.1, read as the reverse complement.
GTCAGCGAGCGCCCGAGCCCCAGGTTGTACATCACCGTGGCCAGCGGGATGCCGAAGGTGATCGGGGGCATGAGCACCGGCAGCAGGAACAGCAGGGTGACCACGCGCTTGAGCGGGAAGTCACGGCGGGCCAGCACGTAGGCCGCCGGCACGCCGATCACCACCGAGGCCACCACGACGATGACCGAGACCGCCAGGGTCACGCCGATCACCTGGGTGAGGCCGAACCGGCTCCAGGCCCCGGAGTACCAGTCGGTGGTGAACTCGTCGGGCAGCCAGGTGTCGAACCAGGGCCGGCCGAAGGAGTCCACGAGGACGCTGGTGATGATGCCGACGAGGAAGACGAAGAAGGCGGCGATCCCGGCCCAGACGAACCAGGTGCTCGGCGCCGCGGCCAGGGAGCGCTCCCCCGGCGCGCGGTCGCCCTCGCCCCGGCGCGGCGCCGGCGGGCCGGGGGCCCGTGGCGGCTGCGCGGAGACCTCGGTGCTCAGGACGGCGTTCGTGGTCATCAGCCCTTGCCTCCGGTCGAGCCCTTGTACATGAAGGACCGCCAGGCCAGGACGAGCGCGATGACGACGAGCTCGACGACGCCCATCATGATCGCGATCGTGGAGGCCATCGGGTAGTCGTTCTGCTCGCCGAAGGCCCGGTAGGCCATCAGCGACATCACGCGCGTGCCGCCCATCGCGTCGCCGACGAGGCGGGCGGAGGGGAAGACGCTGAACGCCAGGACGAACGTGAGGATGAACGTCGTGGCCAGGCCCGGGGCCAGCAGCGGGAGGGTGATCCGCCGGAAGCGCTGGCGCCAGTCCGCCCCGAGGGTCCTGGCCGCCGCCTCCAGGGACGGGTCGATCCCCGACAGGTAGGAGGAGATCAGCAGGAAGGCGAACGGGAAGCCGGAGATGATCAGCGAGGCCAGGACGCCCCAGTAGTTCATCACCAGGGTGAGCGGCTCGTCGATGACGCCGAGGCCGAGCAGGGTGCGGTTCACCCAGCCCTGGCGGCCGAGGAAGATCAGCATCCCCTGGGCGGTGAGGACGGTGCCCAGGGTGATCGGCAGCACGAGCAGCGTCGTCAGGAGCCGCTTGCCGCGGAAGCGCCCCCGCAGCTTGTAGGCCAGCGGCACGGAGGCGAGCACGTTGAACAGCGCCGCCGGCAGCGCCAGGCGCATCGTCAGCCACACCGACTCGTAGAGGAACGGGTCGCCGAAGAACGCCTCGTAGTTGGCCAGCGGCCCCGACCCCCAGGTGAGCTGGGTCAGCGCGGACGGCTGGAAGGTCAGCCCGATGCCGTAGGTGAACGGGTAGACGAACAGCGCGAGGGCGAAGAGCAGCGCCGGCACGAGCAGGAGCAGGCCCTTGTCGATCCCGCGCTCGGCCAGCCGGTGGCGCAGGCTCGCCGTGCTCCTCGGCCGCGGCGCCGCCTGCTGCGCGCTCATCCCCGGGCCCCGGCGAGCGTGCGCACCGCCGGCGCGGGCGCGGGTGCGTCCTCGACCGCCAGCGGGTAGGCCAGCGCGCGGCCGGCGTCGATGGTCAGCTCCACGCCGGCGCCGGTCGCGGGGGCGTGGTCGGAGTGCACGTGCAGCAGCCGGCCGTCAGCGGTGACGGCGCCCACGGCGAACTCGCGCCCGTGGTACTCCACGACCGCCACGGACGCGGGCACCGAGTTGCCGTCGCGCACCGGCACGGCGGGCGAGGCCACCACGAGGTCCTCGGGGCGGGCGGCGACCCGCACCCGCTGCCCCACCGCCACGGGACCGACGGCCGTGGCGCGCAGGCTCAGGCCGCCGCCGCTGGCGCGCACCGTGGCGCCCTCCACGGCCACCACCTCCAGGTCGAGGAGGTTGCGGTAGCCCATGAAGTCGGCCACGTGCCAGTTGGCGGGGTGGTCGTGAAGCTGCGCCGGCGTCCCCACCTGCTGCACCCGCCCCTCGCGGAGCACGACGAGGCGGTCGGCCATCGACAGGGCCTCCTCCTGGTCGTGCGTGACGTAGACGGTCGTCAGCCCGAGGGACTGGTGCAGGCTGCGGATCTCCGTGCGCATGTCCAGGCGCAGCTTGGCGTCGAGGTTGGACAGCGGCTCGTCCATGAGGACCAGCCGCGGCTCCAGGACCACGGCGCGGGCGATCGCCACCCGCTGCTGCTGGCCGCCGGAGAGCTGGCCGGGCAGCTTCTTCGCGTGCTGCTCGAGCTTGACCAGCGCCACGGCCTCCGCGACCCGCCGGGTCACCTCGGCCCTGGGCAGGCGGCGCATCTGCAGCCCGAAGGCGATGTTCTTCTCCACGCTGAGGTGCGGGAAGAGCGCGTAGTTCTGGAAGACCATCCCGAACCCGCGGCTCTCCGAGGGCAGGGTGTCCACCCGCTGGCCGTCGATGAGGATCTGCCCGTCCGTCAGCGGGAGCAGCCCGGCCAGGCAGTTCAGCGCGGTGGACTTGCCGCAGCCGGAGGGTCCGAGCAGGGCGATGAACTCCCCCGAGCGGATGGTCAGGTCCAGCCCGTCGAGGGCGGTGTGCCCCCCGAACCGGCGTCCGACGCCCCGCAGCTCCAGGGTCTCGAACGGTGTCGCGGCGATCGCCATGCTCAGCTCCCCTCGAACTTGCCGGCCCCGACCTCGCGGTCCCAGATGTCGAAGGCGGCGACCACGCCCGCGGCGTCCAGCTGGGTCTCGATCGGGTTGTCCTGGATGGCCTGGTCGTACCAGTCGCGGCCGAACTGCTCGATCAGCGTCTGGGTCTCCTCCGAGGCCATGTCGAGGGTGGAGTCCTCGATCGCCGGGCCGGGGTAGAGGTACCCGGTCTCGTAGGCCTTCGCGTTCTGCTCCGGGGTCAGCGCGTCCTGGAGCATGAGGAGGATCGCCGAGGTCTTGTCCGCCGACAGGCCCTTGGGGATGGCGGCGAAGTGCGCGTCGCTGATGAAGGTGAAGTCGTCCATCGGGGCGACCTCGAGGGTGGCGGGGGCGCGCCCGGCGGCGCGCGGCTCGATGTCCCAGCCCATGGTCATCGGCGTCAGCGACCACGTGCCGTCAGCCATGTTGGTGACCACCTGGCCGGTGCCGGTCGGGTAGTTGTCGACGTACTGGCCGAGCTCCTCCAGGTACGCCCACGTCTTGTCCCACCCGTCCACCGGGTCCTTGGGGTCGGCGTCGCCGAGGAGGTAGGGCAGGCCCTGCAGCCAGGTGCGCCCGGGGCCGCTGTTGGCCGGGCGGGCGTAGCCGAAGCGGCCGGGGTTGGCCTTGGCCCACTCCAGGACCTCCTGCGGGGAGGAGGGCACGTCGGCCTCGGCGACCTGGTCGGGGTTGTACTGCAGGAGCGGGCCGCCGGGGGTGTACGTCAGGACGACGCCGTAGCCCTCGGCCAGGCCCTGCATGGCCTCGGCGCCGGAGGAGTAGCCCTCCTGGTTGTCCAGGCGGTCGCCGTACTCGTCGACGACCGGGACCCACAGGTCCTCGGCGATGCCCGAGGACAGGCCGTCGTTGCCGGTGAGCACCAGGTCGATCGAGAGGCTGCCGCTGTCGACCTGGGGCTTGATCGTGCCGACGACGTCGGGGGCTCCGCCGCTCTCCCAGGTGATGGAGGAGATGACGTCCGGGTTCTCCTGGGCGAAGGACTCGAAGGCCGAGTGCGTGATCCGCTGGGCCCCGGCGACGTCGAGGATGTGGATGTCGACGGGCTCGGACGGCGTCTCGGGCACGTCGCTGGCCTCGGTCGGCGCCGGACCGGCACCGGGGGCCTCCGGCGCGGCGCAGGAGGCGAGGGTCAGGCCGGCCAGGGCGAGGCCGGCGGCTGCCAGGCGGAGGCGGTGGGGAGTGCGCATCAGGTGTCCTCCTCGAGGAGTGCGCAGGACGTCGTCGTCCGTGCGGTGCTGCGGTGGTGCGGTGGTGCGGTGGTGCGGGTGGGTCGTGGTGGTGCGGGTCGGTCGGTCGGGTCAGTGGCGCTCGGGCGGGACGCCGGTGGACTGGCGCACGACCAGCTCCACCGGGAGCTCGGTGGAGGTCGCCGCCCGGGCCGAGGCCGGGTCGACGAGCCCCAGGAGCAGGTCCACCCCGGCCCGCCCCGCGGCGACCAGGGGCAGGCCGATGGTGGTCAGCGCCGGGCTCACCAGCGCGGCGACGGGCACGTCGTCGATGCCCATCACGCTGAGGTCGTCCGGCACGCGCACCCCTCGCTGCCCCAGCCGGGCGAGGAGCCCCAGGGCGACGAGGTCGTTGTAGGCCAGCACCGCGGTGGCGCCGCTGGCCACCGCGAGGTCCGCCGCGGCGGTCCCCCCGGAGGAGTAGGGCTGGAAGTTGCCGAGCTCGACCAGCTCGGTGTCCGGGTGCGCCCCGCACGCCAGCCGCAGCGCGGCGACCCGCTGGGCCTCCGACCACGAGGTGCGGGGCCCACCGGCGTAGGCGATGCGCCGGTGTCCCAGGGCGCGCAGGTGGTCCACCGCGAGGCGGACGCCGTCGGCGTTGGCCACCGTGATCGCGGGCAGGTCACCGGTGCGGCGGTTGACCAGCACCAGCGTGCACTCGCCCGACAGGTCCTCGATCTCGGCGTCGGAGGTCCGCGGCGAGCACAGGAGCAGCCCGTCGACCTGCTTGGCCAGGTTGCGCACCAGCTCCGCCTCCAGCGCGGGGTCCTCGTCGGAGTCCGCGACGAAGACGGCGTAGCCGGCGGCGCGGGCGCGGCTCTGCACGCCCTTGGTGACCGAGGCGAAGAAGGGGTTCTCGAGGTCGGGGACGACGAGGCCGAGGTTGCCGGTGCGCCCGGTGATGAGGCCGCGGGCGGCGGTGTTGGGGCGGTACCCCAGCTCGCGGGCCACCTGCAGCACCCGGGCGCGGGTGCCGGCCGAGACCATCTGCGGAGCGGACAGGGCGCGCGAGACCGTCGCCGGGGAGACCCCGGCGGCGCGGGCGACGTCGCGGACGGTCACGCTCACAGCGACACCTCCTCGTCCGCTCCCCGCCACGGCTCCGTGGCGTGGCGCACATCCTGCAAACGGTTGTAGGACTGTGTCAACACCCTGGCGCGACGAGCTCTCCTCCTGTCCGACCTGAGCCGCTTGCGCCGCATGTGTCCTGGTCAGGGCGTTGGTCCTTGCGCTCGGCAGCGCGGTCGGCGCATGATGCTGGCTCGCACGTCGACGCATTCTGTTTCAACGAGGAGGCAGCGTGACGCGTCCTGAGAAGTGGACCCTGCACCCCGACAGGGCCCTTCCCGCCGACCCCACCACCCGGGCCCTGGCCCGGGAGGTCTACGCCGCCACGGCTGGGCTCCCGGTGGTGTCCATGCACGGCCACGTCGAGGCCTCCGTCCTCGACCAGGACACCCCGTTCGGCGACCCCGCCGAGCTGTTCGTCATCCCCGACCACTACCTCGTGCGGATGCTCGTCTCCCAGGGCGTGCCGATGCAGGACCTCGGGGTGCCCACCGCGCACCCGGTCCCCGGCACCCGCGTCGAGACCGACCACCGCGAGGTCTGGCGCCGCTTCTGCGCGCACTGGCACCTCTTCCGCGGCACCCCGACCCGGTACTGGCTGGAGCACGAGCTGGTCGAGGTCTTCGGCGTCGACCAGCGCCCGTCCGCCGAGACCGCCGACGCCCTCTACGACCAGCTGAGCGAGTCCCTGGCGCGTCCGGAGTTCAGGCCGCGCGCGCTCATGGACTCCTTCGGCATCGAGGTGCTGGCCACCACCGACGCTGCGGTCTCGGACCTGTCCGCCCACGCGTCGCTGGCCGCGCAGGGCTGGGGCGAGCGCGTCCTGCCCACCTTCCGCCCCGACGCGCTGCTGCACGTGGACCGCCCCGCCTGGCGGCGCGACGTCGAGCTGCTGTCCGAGCGGGCGGACGTGGCGGTCACCGGGTACGCGAGCCTGCTCGAGGCGCTGCGCGCCCGGCGCGCCGCGTTCCTGGCCGCCGGGGCCCGGGCCACCGACCACGGCCACCTCAGCGCCGACACCACCCCGCTGCCGACCGCCGACGCGGAGCGGATCGTCGCCGAGGCCCTGCGCGGCAGCGTCAGCGCCGCCGACGCGCAGGCGCTCTCCGGGCACCTGCTCTTCGAGATGGCGCGCATGTCCCGCGACGACGGCCTGGTGATGCAGCTGCACCCCGGCGTCCTGCGCGACCACTCCCCCGACGTCGCGGCGGCCTTCGGCAGCGACCGCGGCTACGACATCCCGGTGGGGGTCGAGTTCACCCGCGGCCTGCGGCCGCTGCTGGAGGCGTTCGGCAACGACCCGGACCTGCGGCTGGTCGTCTTCACCGTCGACGAGACCGTGTACTCCCGCGAGCTCGCCCCGCTGGCCGGCGTGTACCCGGCGATGAAGCTGGGCGCCCCGTGGTGGTTCCTCGACAGCCCCGACGGGATGCGCCGCTTCCGCGAGCTGGTGACCGAGACGGCCGGCTTCGCGAACACCACCGGCTTCGTCGACGACACCCGGGCGTTCGCCTCCATCCCGGCCCGGCACGACCTGGCCCGCCGGGTCGACGCCGGGTACCTGGCCCGGCTCGTCGCCGAGCACCGCCTCGACCTCGACGAGGCGGTGGACACCGCGGTGGACCTGGCCTACCGGCTGCCGCTGGCCGCCTACGCCCCGCGCCGGTCCTCGGCGCAGGCCGCGGCGTGAGGATCGCCCGCGCGGAGGTCCTGGTCACCAGCCCCGGCCGCAACTTCGTCACCCTCAAGCTCACCACCGACGACGGGCTCGTGGGCTGGGGCGACGGCACGGTCAACGGCCGGGAGCTGGCGGTGGCCAGCTACCTGCGCGACCACGTCGCCCCCCTGCTGGTCGGCCGGGACGCGCACCGGATCGAGGACACCTGGCAGCTCCTCCACCGCGGCGCGTACTGGCGCCGCGGGCCGATCACCATGGCCGCGATCGCCGCGGTCGACGTCGCCCTGTGGGACCTCAAGGGCAAGGCGACCGGGCTGCCCGTCTACCAGCTGCTCGGCGGCGCGAGCCGCCGCGGCTGCCTGGCCTACGGCCACGCCTCGGGCAGCTCCCTGCCGGCGCTCTTCGACTCCATCCACAACCACCTCGAGCTCGGGTTCCGCGCGATCCGGGTGCAGACCGGCGTCCCAGGCCTCGAGAAGGTCTACGGCGTGGGCGCCGACCAGGCCCGGGGGCAGCGCTACGACTACGAGCCGGCCGGGCGCACCGCGCTGCCGGTCGAGGAGGCCTGGGACACCGGCGCCTACCTGCGCCACATCCCGACGGTCTTCGAGGCGGTGCGCGCCGAGGTCGGCCCGGAGCTGCCGCTGCTGCACGACGCCCACCACCGGCTGACGCCGAACGAGGCCGCGCAGCTCGGCCGGTCCCTGGAGCCCTACGACCTGTTCTGGCTCGAGGACCCCACGCCCGGGGAGAACCAGGAGGGCCTGCGGCGGGTGCGCTCGCAGACCACCACGCCGCTCGCGATCGGCGAGGTGTTCAACAGCGTCTGGGACTACCAGACCCTCATCACCGAGCAGCTCATCGACTACGTGCGCTCCTCGGTGACCCACGCGGGGGGCCTCACGGCGATGAGGAAGCTGCTCGACCTCGCCGCCCTCTACTCGATCAGGTCCGGCCTGCACGGGCCGACGGACATCTCCCCGGTCGGGATGGCCGCCGCGCTGCACCTGGGGCTGGCGATCCACAACTTCGGCATCCAGGAGCACATGGCCCACTCGGCCACGACCCTGGAGGTCTTCCGCACGAGCTTCACGTTCGCGGACGGCCTCCTGCACCCCGGAGACGCCCCGGGCCTGGGGGTCGAGCTCGACGAGGCCGCGGCCGCGCGCTTCGAGTACGTGCCGGCGTACCTGCCGGTGAACAGGCTGCTGCGAGACGGGACGGTCCATGACTGGTGACGCGACGGGTGATGTGAGGACGGCGCTGGGGCTCCACCGCCTGGTGCCGGTGGTGGTGCTCGACGACGCGGCGCACGCCGCGCCGCTGGGCGCCGCGCTGCGCGCCGGGGGCCTGCCGGTGGCCGAGGTGACGTTCCGGACGCCGGCCGCGGCCGACGCGATCCGGGCGATGACCGAGGCCGGCGACGTGCTCGTCGGCGCCGGCACCGTGCTGAGCGCCGCGCAGGTCGACCAGGCCGTGGACGCCGGCGCGCGGTTCGTCGTCTCCCCCGGCTTCAGCCGCGCCGTGGTCGAGCGCTGCGCGGAGCACGGCGTCCCGGCGCTGCCCGGGGTGGTCACCCCCACCGAGGTGATCGCGGCCCTCGACGCGGGCCTGGACCTCGTGAAGTTCTTCCCCGCGGGCACCAGCGGCGGGGCCGCGGCCGTCGCGGCGCTGGCCGCCCCGTTCGCGGGCGTGCAGTTCGTGCCCACCGGCGGGATCAGCGCCCAGGACGCCGGGGACTACCTCGCGCTGCCCAGCGTCCTGGCGGTCGGCGGCAGCTGGATGGTGCCCCGGGCGCTGGTGCGCGCCGGCGACTTCGCCGCCGTGACCGAGCTGAGCGCCGCCGCCGTGGCCGCGGTGGCCGCCCGATGAGCCCGCTCGCGCTGCGCCCCGCGGACGAGTGCCGCTACGACCTCGTGGCCCTGGGCGAGGTGATGCTGCGCCTGGACCCCGGCGAGGGCCGGGTGCGCACCGCGCGGACCTTCACGGCGTGGGAGGGCGGCGGGGAGTACAACGTGGCGCGCACGCTGAGCCGCACCTTCGGCCTGCGCACCGCCGTGGTCACCGCCCTGGCCGACAACGAGGTCGGGCGCCTGGTGGAGGGCCTGGTCCTCGCCGGCGGCGTCGACGCCTCGCTGGTCCGCTGGGTGCCCTACGACGGCGTGGGGCGCGCCGCCCGCAACGGCCTGAACTTCACCGAGCGCGGCTTCGGGGTGCGCGCGGGCGTGGGCACCTCCGACCGCGGGCACACCGCGGTCAGCCAGATGCGGCCCGGGGAGGTCGACTGGGACGCCCTGTTCGGCGGCGCAGGCGTGCGCTGGCTGCACACCGGCGGGATCTTCGCCGGGCTCAGCGAGAGCACCGCGGAGGTGGCCCTCGAGGCGGTCGCCGCCGCCCGGCGCCACGGCACGGTCGTCTCCTACGACCCGAACTACCGCCCGAGCCTGTGGACCGCCGTCGGCGGGCGGGCGCGGGCCGCGGAGGTCAACGCCCGGATCGCCGAGCACGTCGACGTGATGATCGGCAACGAGGCCGACCTCGCCGGCGCCGCTGCGGCGCCCGCTGCGGGCTCCGGTGACGACGACGCGCTGGCCGCCATGGTCGAGCGGATGTCCGCGGCGCACCCGCAGTTCTCCGTGATCGCCACGACCCTGCGCACCGTGCACAGCGCGAGCCTCAACGACTGGGGGGCCGCGGCCTGGTCCCCCGGCACCGGGCTGCTGCGCGCGACCCACCGCGAGCGCCTGGAGGTGCTGGACCGGGTCGGGGGCGGGGACGCCTTCGTGGCCGGCCTGGCCTCCGCGCTGCTGGAGGGCGAGGACCTGCCGGCGGCGCTGGAGCGCGGCGCCGCGTCGGGGGCCCTGGCCATGACGACCGCCGGCGACGCCTCGATGGCCAGCCGCGACGAGGTGCTGGCCCTGGCCAGCGGAGGGAGCGCCCATGTCCAGCGCTGACGCGCCGGCCCCCGAGGGGCCCGTGCTCGACCTGTCCGCGTGCGCGCTGCTGCTGCGCGCCGAGGACGACGTCGCGGTCGCCACCCAGGACCTGCCGCCCGGCACCCGGGTGCGGACGGCGTCCGGGGAGCTCGTGGTCGGCGCCCTGGTGCCGCGCGGGCACAAGCTGGCCGTGCGGCCGGTCGCCGCCGGGAGCCCCGTGCGCAAGTACGGCCAGTCGATCGGGCGGGCCACGGTCGACGTGCGCGCCGGGGACCACGTGCACTCGCACAACCTCGCGATGGACGACGCGGAGCGCGAGCACGAGTTCGGCACCGCGCGCGTGGTGCTGCCGCCACCGGCCGCGCCGCGCACCTTCGCCGGCTACCGGCGCGCGGACGGCCGGGTCGGCACGCGCAACTACATCGGCGTCCTGACGTCGGTGAACTGCTCGGCCAGCACCGCGAAGATGGTCGCCGCCCAGTTCACCGGCGCGGCCCTGGCGGCCTTCCCGCACGTGGACGGCGTCATGGCGCTGACCCACTCCAGCGGGTGCGGGCTCGTGCCGGGCAGCCAGGGGGCCGACGTCCTCGTGCGCACCCTGCGCGGCTACGCCCGCCACCCCAACATCGCCGGGCTGCTCGTGCTGGGGCTCGGGTGCGAGATGGTGCCGGTGACCTCGCTGGTGGAGGGCCTCGGCGTGCCCGAGGACACCCTCGTGAAGACGCTCGTCATCCAGGACAGCGGCGGGGTGCGCGCCACCGTGCGGGCCGGCGTCGCGGCGATCACGGAGATGCTCCCGGTGCTCGAGGCCCGCCGGCGCGAGGACGTCCCGGTCAGCGAGCTGGTCCTCGGGCTGAACTGCGGCGGGTCGGACGGCTACTCCGGGATCACCGCCAACCCCGCCCTGGGGCGCGCCTCGGACCTGCTCGTCGCCGCCGGCGGCACCTCGGTGCTGGCCGAGACCCCCGAGGTCTTCGGCGCCGAGCACCTGCTCACGCGGCGCGCGGTCTCGGAGGAGGTCGGACGCCGGCTCCTGCAGCGCCTGGACTGGTGGCAGGACTACGCGCGCGCCGGCGGCGGCACCCTGGACAACAACCCGTCCCCGGGCAACAAGGCCGGCGGCCTCACGACGATCCTCGAGAAGTCCCTCGGCGCGGTCGCCAAGGGCGGCCAGGCCGACCTCGCGGCGGTCTACGAGTACGCCGAGCCGATCACCGAGCGCGGCTTCGTGTTCATGGACACCCCCGGGTACGACCCCGTCTCGGTCACCGGGATCGTCGCGGGCGGCGCGAACGTCGTCGTCTTCACCACCGGTCGCGGCTCCGTCTTCGGCGCCAAGCCGGTGCCGTCGGTGAAGGTGTCGACCAACAGCGAGCTCGCCCGGAAGATGCCCGAGGACGTCGACCTGGACGCCGGCCGGATCGTCGAGGGCACCGCGACCCTCGAGGAGGTCGGGGACGAGCTGTTCGACAAGATCATCGCCGTGGCGTCGGGCGAGCAGACCGTCAGCGAGGAGCTCGACATCGGCCAGGAGGAGTTCGTGCCCTGGCAGCTGGGAACGGTCACCTAGCCTGGGGGCGTGCCGGTCCCCGCCTTCATCACGTCCCTGCGCGCCCGGATCGGCCACGACCTGCTGTGGCTGCCGGGCGTCACGGCCGTGGTCCTCGACGACGCCGGGCGCGTGCTGCTCGGCCAGCGCGCCGACACGGGGCGGTGGGCGCTGCCCAGCGGCATCCCCGAGCCGGGCGAGGAGCTGGGCGAGGCGTGCGCGCGCGAGGTGGCCGAGGAGACCGGCGTCACGGTCGTCCTCGACCGCCTGCTGCGCGTGGGGACCCAGCCGGTGCTGACGTACCCCAACGGCGACCGCTGCCAGTTCGTCGACCACGTCTTCGCCGGCCGCGCGGTGTCCGGCACCGCCCACGTCGCCGACGACGAGTCGCTGGCGGTGGGCTGGTTCGCCCCCGACGCCCTGCCGGACGGCGTCCGCGCCGCCCAGGTCGACGACGTCCGGCACGCGCTGGCGCCGGTGGGCCCGACGCTGTTCCGCTGAGCCCGCTCAGCTGAGCGGGCTCACCCGAGCGCGCCCGCGCCGCGCCGGCGGGCGCCGTGGTCGTCGAGCTCGGCGGCCAGCGCCCGCCACGGCTCCCGGGGGGCCAGACCGGCGGCGAGCTCGCGGGCTCGCCGGGCCGTGGCGGTGTCCTCGTCGTCCAGCAGCGCCTCGAAGCGCTCGTCGAGCACCCAGGAGGCGTCCGTGGTGGCGAGGGCGACGAGCACGTCGAGGAAGACGTCGAGCGCGCGGGCGCGCTGGGCCAGGTCGTCGCCGGGCATCGCGACCCAGTCCAGCTCCCCGCTCCACAGCCGTCGGCGGGCGCCGGGCGCCTCGACGTCGAGGACGGTGCCGAACGGCTCCCCACCGCCGCCGTGCTCGCCGCGGAACTGCGCCACCTCGTGGGTCAGGCGCAGCACCGTGTCGTCGGTGAGCGAGGCGCCGACGACGAGGAGGTGGCGGGTGAGCATCATCGCCTCGAGCACCGAGGCCATCGGCCGGGCCAGGGCGTCGTAGCGCACGAAGTCCCGGCGGGCCAGGACGATGGACTCCGGGTGCTCGACGTCGCCGTTGAGCTTGAGCAGCCACCGCTCGCGCCCGCGCGGGCTCTGCCAGGGCATCACCGCCAGCGGCACGGCAGCCGCCTGCGCCGCCAGCTCGAAGCACGGGTCGTAGTTCGTCGTGGCGGCCTCGGTGCAGCCGAGCGCCACGAGCAGCGCGTGGCCGAGGGCGTGGTGCTCGGCGCGGGAGCGCTCGGCCACCACGTGGCCGAAGCGGTCCCCCAGCACGCGGCGCAGCAGCTCGCCCTGGTCCAGGGGCGCCAGGCCCTCGAGGGCGGCGGCGGGCAGGTCGGTGCCCTCGGCCTCCAGGCCCTCCTCCAGGCAGGCGCGCAGCAGCTCGGCCCAGCTCGGCAGGCCCGCGGGGATGCTCACCCCGGCGCCGAAGAACAGCGCGAGCTCCCCGGCGCGCGCCCGCTCGGCGAGCGCGGTGGCGGCCTCCAGCAGGTCCGGCGGCAGCAGCCAGCGCTCGTCGCGGCGGCGCAGGTGCTGCACCGCGCCGTGGACGGCGGGGTCGGGGGTGACGAAGGCGATGTCGACCGGGTGCGCGGCGACGACCTCGGCGGCGACGTCGAGCAGCCCGGCGACCACCGCGCCGCGGTCGTCCCCGAAGCCGCCGGCGCCGATGCCGACCACCGGCAGCACGACCAGGGGCAGCAGGCGGTCCGCGCTGGGCCGCACCCGCTCGGCTATCTCGGTGAGCACCCCGCGCACGCCGTCGAGCAGCCACGGCAGGTCCGCGCCCTCGCGGCGGGCGACGTCGAGGAACCACAGCCGCTCGTCGCGGCGCACCCAGCGCGCGGAGCCCTGCGCCCAGCCCGGCGGCGGGTCGAGGCGCTCGACGTCCGCGCCGACGAGCGGGCGCCAGGTGGCCGAGACGTCGAGGCCCGGGCCGGTGGGGACGACGGCCGCCTGGGCGCGCAGCACCTCGATCCGGCCGTGCACCGCGAAGACGTGCCCCTGGTCCACCCGGGCCACGCTACGGCGAGGTCGGCACCACGGCTCGCTCGCCGACGGGGGCGGGCGCCGGGCGCCGGCGCGTGACGAGCACGGACCCGGCGAGCACGAGCGCGAAGCCCAGCACGGTCCACAGCGTCACCGGCTCGCCGAGCACCAGGGCGCCCGCGGCCACGGCGACCACGGGGTTGAGGTAGACGACGCTGGTGGCCCGGACCGGCCCGAGGTCGCGCACGAGGGCGAAGAGCAGGAGGAACGCCGCCGCGGTGCAGACCACCGCCAGCCCCACCACCGAGGCCACGACCCGGCCCGAGGGCAGCGCCGAGGGCCAGGTGCCGGCCAGCGCCACCACGGGCAGGTACACCAGCGCCGAGACGGTCAGGGAGACGGCCACCACGCCGAGGCCGGGCAGGTCCGAGAGCCAGCGGTCGAGCACCGCGGCCCCGACGGCGTAGCCGAGCACCACGACCCCCAGCTCGGCCACCGCGCCGAGGTCGGACCCGGAGACGTCGAGGCCGACCAGGGCCGCGACGCCGAGGGTCCCCAGCAGGACGCCGGCCCAGCCCGCCGCCCCCAGGTGCTCGGCGCGCCCGGAGGCGAAGGCCACGAGCAGCCCCACCAGCGGCACGGCGGCGATGAGCAGGCCGGTCGTGGAGCTGGGCAGCGACTGCTCGGCGCGGTTGATGAACAGCCAGGGCAGCACGATCTCGGCGACCGTGTAGGCGAGGACCGGCCGCCACCGGCGCAGGACGGGCGCCACCTGCCCGCGCGCGAGCGCCAGCGGCAGCATGAGCACGGCGGCCAGGCCGGTGCGGGCGAGCACCAGCGCGGACGGCGACAGCTCCCCCACCGCCACCTTGATGAGCAGGTACGGGACGCCCCAGGCCAGGCCGAGGGCGGCGAACATCCAGGCAGCGCGACGGCTCACGGGGACATCCTGGCGGACGCCGTCCCGCCACCTGGACGACCGCCGGCGTTCGGCCCCGCGCACCTCCGACCGATACTCTGCGACCTCCGCTGCCGTCGTCGGGCACCTCCGGCGCACCGGTGGGGGCCCGCGTCCGGCGCGTCCGTCCCGCGCTCCCACGAGAGGCCCCCGTGCCCGCATCCTCCGACGCCTCGGCGTCCACGCTCGACGTCCCACCCGGCTCACCGGCCGACGCCGCCAAGGCCCACGACCGCCGCTGGTGGGCGCTCGTCGTCATCGCCCTCGCCCAGCTGATGGTCGTCCTCGACGCGACGATCGTGAACATCGCCCTGCCCCGGGCGCAGGCCGACCTCGGCATCTCCGACGCGGACCGCGCGTGGGTGGTGACCTCCTACGCCCTGGCCTTCGGGTCCCTGCTGCTGCTCGGCGGGCGGATCGCCGACTACTGGGGCCGCAAGCGCACCTTCCTCACGGGCATGGCCGGCTTCGCCGTCGCCTCGGCGATCGGCGGCCTCGCGCAGAGCACCTGGGAGCTGTTCGCCGCCCGCGCCCTGCAGGGCGTCTTCGCCGCGCTGCTGGCCCCGGCCGCCCTCGCGCTGCTGACGATCACCTTCCCCTCCGGGCGCGAGCGCGGGACGGCCTTCGCGGTCTTCGGCACCATCGCCGGCGGCGGCGCCGCCGTGGGCCTGGTGCTGGGCGGCGTCCTCACCGAGTACGCCTCGTGGCGCTGGTGCCTGCTCGTCAACATCCCGATCGCGCTGGTCGGGATGGCCGCCGCGGTGCCGCTGCTCCGCGAGTCGCGGGCCACGGGCAGCACGCGCTACGACTGGCCCGGCGTGGTCCTCGTCGCGCTCGGCCTCGGCTCGCTCGTCTACGGCTTCACGCGCGCCGAGGACGGCTGGAGCGAGCCGTCGGCCTGGGGCCTCATCGTGGTCGGCCTGGTGCTCCTCGTGGCGTTCGTCGCCGTGGAGCGCCGCGTGGCCAACCCCCTGCTGCCGCTGCGGGTGCCGCTGCACCGCGATCGCGGTGCCGCCTACCTCGCGGCCCTGCTGACCGGCGCCACCCTCCTCGGCGGGCTGCTGTTCCTGACGTTCTACTTCCAGATCGTCCTGGGCTACTCGCCGATCCGGGCCGGGGTGGCCTCGCTGCCGCTGACCGCCGCGATCATGGTGACGGCGCCCAACGTCGCGCGGGTCATGCCGCGCACCGGGCCGCGCCCGCTCATGGTGATCGGCTCGGTCCTGGGCGCGCTCGGGCTGTTCTGGCTGACCCAGATCTCGCCGGACGGCGGCTTCGCGCTGCACGTGCTGCCCGGTGTGCTCGTGCTCGGGGCGGGCCTCGCGTTCCTCTTCGTGCCGCTGCAGAACACCGCGCTGGTCGGCGTCGGGAACCACGACGCCGGCGTGGCCAGCGCCCTGGTCAACGCCTGCCAGCAGATCGGTGGCTCGCTGGGGACCGCCGTGTTCAGCACGATCGCCCTCTCGGCGACCGAGTCGTTCGTGCCCTCCGGCGCGCCCGGTCCCGAGACCGGGATGCAGGCGCTGGTGGCGGGCTACTCGGCGGTCTTCTGGTGGGCCGGTGGGCTGACCTTGCTCATCGCCCCCCTGGCGTTCGTGCTGGTGCGCGCGCGCAAGGACGACGTGGCCGCGGTCGAGGGGCCGGTCCACGTCGGCTGAGCCCTCCCGGACCGACCCGCCGGGCCCGTCACCCTCCTGTCCGCAGGGAGGGCGGCGGGCCCGGCGGCGCGTCACCGGTCGGCGCTAGGTTCGTACGCGTGTTCGACGACGTGCCGCTGGGTCAGCACCCGGTGCTGGCTGCGCCCGCCGCTCTGGCGGCGGCCGCTGCCGCGGTGCTGGGGTCCTCCGGGCTGTCGCTCTCCCTCGCCGAGGTGCGGGCCGCGCTCGATGAGCTGGTCAGCGCCCAGGCCGCGGTGGATGCCGCCCGGCTGCACCTCGTGCGGATGGTGCTCGAGCGCGAGGGCAGCGGTGACCCCGAGGGCGCCTGCGTGCACTGGATGACCCACTCCCTGCGGATCGGGCGCGGACAGGCCCGCGCCGACGTGGCGGCGGCCCGAGCCCTCGACCCCGACGGCGGCGTCCTGCGCGGCCTCGGGGCGGCGCTGGCCGACGGCGAGGCGAGCCGCGAGCACGTCGACGTCGCGGTGCGGGCGCTGCGCCACCTGCCGACCGGGATGCTCGTCGAACGCCGCGAGGACGTCGACGCCCTGCTGACCGCACACGCCCGAGCCCTCTCCCCCGCCGACGCCCGAGCGCTGTCCCATCACCTGCTCGCCACCGTCGCCCCCGACGGGCTGGACCGGTTCGCCGACGACGCCCAGGAGCGGCGCTTCCTCGAGCACCACACCGACCGCACCGGCATGATCCGCACCACCGGCCAGCTCGACGCCGCCGGCGGAGCCCTCTGGACCGCCGTGCTGGACCACCTCGCCTCCGTCGACCGGCCTCCTCGCGACGAGGAGCCCGGCGACCAGGCCGCGCTGCCCCTGCTCGACCGGCGCACCCTGGCCCAGCGCCGCGCCGACGCGCAGGTCGAGATGGCCCGCCTGGCCGCGGCCGCGCTGAGGCTCACCGCGCCCGCCGCCGAGCCGCCCCGGGTCGTCGTCCACTGCACCCCCGAGCAGCTCGCCCACGCACCGGAGGCGGACGGCGGCGGCGCGCCAGGCCACGCCCACCCGGGCGCGGCGACCTGCGAGCAGACCGGGCCGATCAGCGCCCGCACCCTGCACCGCCACGCCTGCGACGCCGTCATCGAACGCGTCGTCCTCGACCGCGCCGGCGCCCTGGTCGGCCTGGAGTCCACCGGGCGCCTGGCCACCCGCGCCCAGCGCCGCGCTCTCGCCGCCCGCGACGGCGGCTGCACCTGGCCCGCCTGCTCCGCTCCCGCCACCTGGTGCGACGCCCACCACGTCATCTGGTGGTCGCGCGGCGGCCCCACCACGGTCGACAACCTCGTCCTGCTCTGCGGTCGCCACCACACCGAGATCCACGCCGAGCACTGGAACATCACCATGCTCGACGGCGTCCCCTGGTTCGTCCCACCACCGTGGGTCGACCCGCAGCAGGCTCCGGTGCGCAACACCCTGCACACCGCGATCGCCCGCACCCGTCGCGCCGGCCAGCGGCTGCTCCGCGGCGAGCAGCTCACCCTCGACGACCTCGCCCCGCCCGGCGCCGACCCACCCTCCGCGGCCTGACGCGCGCCGGGCCGGGGATCCCCCCGGCCCGGCGTCCTGCTGCTCAGGCGTCCTGGAGCTCGCGCCCCTCCTTCGCCGTGCCCTCGGACTGCACCGTGCCCTCCACGGTCTGCTGCCCGGCGCCGCCGAGCTGCGCCTGGGACTGGTCGTGGCGCACCTCGATGCGGCGCGGCTGCGCCGACCGTGCCACCGGGATGGTCAGCGACAGCACGCCGTCGCGGTACCCGGCCTGGATGTTCTCGGTGTCCAGCGCCTCGCCGACCTGCAGCTGGCGCGTGAAGCTGCCCTGCGAGCGCTCGGCCACCAGGACGTCGTCGTCGGACCCGTACTCGGGTCGGCGGTCGGCGCGGATGGTCAGCACGTTCCGCTCGCAGGTGATGTCGACGCTGCTGGGGTCCACCCCGGGCAGGTCGAGGGCCACGTGGTAGCCGTCCGCGGCCTGCCACACGTCCATCGGCATGCCCAGCGGCGTGCGCGTCCCCGACGCCAGCTGGCTCGCCAGGCGGTCCATCTGGCGGAACGGGTCCCCGAAGGGGTCGAAGCGCAGCACGCTCATCGTCTTCTCCTCTCGACCTCGTCGCAGGAGCGGGACGACCCCGGACCGTCCGGCCCGAGGGCCGACCCGCTCCGCAGCAGTGGCGGGTTGGTGCTCCAACCCGCCAGGAGCATTACCCACGCGGGGCCGCGTCCTAACCTCCTGCACCCACCAGCAGCGCGCCGCGTCAGCGACGGGAGGCGAGCGCCGCCTCAGCGGCGTCGGCCACGGTGGTCAGCACCTGCACGCGGGCCCAGCGCTTGTCCTCGGCGGCCACGACGTGCCACGGACCCGCCGGGTGGTCGGTGCGCTCGAGCATCTCCTCGACCGCCGCCTCGTAGTCGGGGCGCTTCTCGCGGTTGCGCCAGTCCTCGTCGGTGAGCTTCCACGCCTTGTAGGGGTCGCCGCGGCGCGCCTCGAAGCGGCGCAGCTGCTCCGTCGGGGAGAGGTGCATCCACAGCTTCACGAGCACCATCCCCTCGGCCGCGAGGCCGGCCTCCAGCTGGACGATCTCGTCGTAGGCGCGGCGCCAGGCCTCCTCCGGCGCGAGCTGCTCGACCCGCTCGACGAGCACCCGCCCGTACCAGGTGCGGTCGAGCACGGCCATCCCGCCCCAGCCGGGCAGCACCGGCCAGAAGCGCCAGAGGAAGTGGTGCCTCAGCTCGTCGTGCGTGGGGGCGGCGAACTGCGCCACGCGCACGTGGCGGGGGTCCAGCGGGGCGACGAGGCGCTTGATCGCGCCGCCCTTGCCCGAGGCGTCCCAGCCCTCGAAGAGCACGCACAGCGGGGGCCCGAGCTCTCCCGAGCCGATCTGCCCGCCGAGCTCCAGCCGCAGGCGCAGCAGCCGCTGCTGGGCCGCCGCCAGCTGGTCGGCCTCCTCGGCCTTGCTCAGGCGCTGGGTGAGGTCCACGGCGTCCAGGCGGCTCATGGCCCGAGCCTGGCAGCCGCGCGCTCGGCGCTGGTCGGCGCCGGCGGGAGGGGCGCCGAGGCGACCGGCTCCGGTGCGGCCGGCACCTCCGCCACCGGATCCGGGGCGGCGGCGACGTGCCCGATCGGCTCGGGCGCGGCCTGGGCCCTCCCCACCGGCACCGGGGCCGCCACCGGGGTCTGGGCCACGGGCTCCGGGACCGCGACCGGGAGCGCCGGCTGCGCAGCCGGTGCGGCGGGCCGCGACCCGGTCGTCGGTGCCGGCGGCCGCCTCAGCAGCCGGTCGAGGATCCCCATGTCGTCCCACCTCCCGCGCGGGCGCACGGCCCGGCTCGGGCGGCCGCGCTCTGCACCGTGCCCCGAGGATGCCGCAGCCGGGGGCGCCGCGGCGAGAGGACCGGCGCGATCACCGGACGGCCGATCTGTCCGTCATGTCGTCGCCTGCGCGTGTCCTCCCCGACGAGGGGCGCCGGGACGCATACCGTCCAGAGCGCACTGCGACGAGCCGAGGAGGCGAACATGGCACTGACCCAGCCGGTCGAGATCACAGGTGGGACCACCATCCCGATGCCGCGGACGGCGGGGCCCTCCGCGCCGTGGGCCGCCCCCGACCTGTCCCTGCTGCACCGCCCGACCGCCCCCGCCACGCCCCCGGCGGCCGCGCGCCGCCGTCGCCCGTGGGTGCGGATGACGCTGGCGCTGGTCGTGGCGCTGGGCCTCGGGGCCGGGACGGCGGCGTCCGTGACCGCGGGCCAGGTGCGCGCCGCCGAGCAGGACGCGCGCAGCGCCCACACCGCCCAGCAGGTCGCCGAGACCCGCGCGCAGGACGCCGTCCGCGACCTGGCGCAGGCCGAGGC